>CAIPID010000231.1 GCA_903865015.1 uncultured beta proteobacterium
CCGTATTCACCGGTACCTCCGAGCGGTAATCTTCAGGCGGCGCAATTACTTCAACGCATACTCACTCAAACTGCCGCAAACACGCTGAAACCGATGCAAACAAAGGCATACAGAGTAGACTGAACCATGATCAGCCTGAAAGAAATCTGGAGTCGCATCAAACAGCACCCCATGTCACGCGTGGGGCCGGGTCTCATCACCGGGGTCGCAGATGACGATCCAAGCGGCATCGTCACCTACTCACAAGCCGGTGCACAGTTTGGTCTGAATATGCTTTGGACCATGCCACTGGCCTATCCACTCATGTCAGCCGTGCAGGCCATCTGCGCACGGATCGGACGCGTCACAGGCCGAGGGCTCGCTGACAATATCAAACGCAGCTTTCATCCTGTCGTACTGTTTGGCGTCGTGTTTTTACTGCTGATCGCAAACACCTTGAATATTGCCGCAGACGTTGCCGCCATGGGCGAGGTCGCCGAGCTCGTCACAGGGCTGGATCGCCACCTGATGACGGCAGGGTTTGTCTTTGCATCGCTCGCATTACAGATCTTCGTCCCGTATCACCGGTATGTGTTTTTCCTGAAATGGCTCACGCTGTCGCTGCTAGCCTATGCAGCCGTGCTATTCACCGTGCATGTGCCATGGGGTGAGGTGTTCGTTCGCACCTTCTGGCCACAGATCACGTTTGATGCGAGTACTGCAGCCGTCGTAGTCGGGATTTTTGGTACAACGATCAGTCCCTATTTATTTTTCTGGCAGGCTTCCGAGGAAGTCGAGGATATGAATGCCAAGGCGAGCTACGACACGGTAGGTGCGGCACCACTGACCATCAACGATCGCGATGCCGTGCCAGAGCTGCGCAGGATCAGCTGGGACACCTGGAGCGGCATGCTCTATTCCAACCTGACTTCTTACTTCATCATCCTTGCGACAGCCGTGACGCTACACACCGCAGGCATCACAGACATCACGACCGCCGCTCAGGCTGCGAGTGCGCTGCGACCTTTAGCAGGTGATTTCGCGTTTATCCTGTTTGCCGTTGGCATCCTGGGGGTAGGGTTGATTGGTGTACCGGTGCTCGCAGGCTCAGCCGCCTATGCATTAGCTGAGACCATGGGTTGGGAGTGGGGACTGGAGCGCACAGTCAAACAAGCAAAGGGTTTCTACGGCATCATCGCTATCAGCGTGCTTGCTGCGCTTGCGATTCAATACTCCCCCATTAGTCCGATGAAAGCCTTGTTCTGGAGCGCTGTGATTAACGGAGTGGTGGCGGTACCGTTACTGGTTGTGATTTTATTACTAGCGTCGAAAGAATCAGTCATGGGCAAATATGTCGTTCCTCGATACTTACAAGTCATGGGGTGGATGACGACAGGCGTGATGGGGTTTGCGGCTATCTGGATGTTTATACCGGGGTAGATTTCAAGCCGCCTGTCTCCAACCTGAACGCGTATCCGAAAATATAAGTTTTTCATTTTCACGAGAATCAAGTTCGATCAGACGGTGAATTATTTCCTGAATTTTGACATTACCGTCAATTTGTTCAAGATAAAGCAGTCTCACAAGCCTGTCATAACCTTTAGGCATTCGACCGCGCCGTTCCCACAACGAAACCGTTTGCTCTGTACTCCCTAATAAATCAGCCAATCTTTTTTGTGACAAACCAATTTCTTTACGCAAATACCTCAACTCAAGTCCTGTGAGATATGGCTTAGCCGCTAATGCTCGACCAATGACCTGATGCAAAACATCTGCGTCACTGATCGCCACGGCTTGCTCACCGTCAATCTTTTTGATTTTAAAACCATTCGTAAGCCAAACATTTTTCAAACCGCTTTCTGTGTAGTGATACATATTCGTTATCCTTTTAAAACACAGTAATTACAGCAATCCATTTGCCAGATTCATCACAACATTTAATTACTGCAGAAACGTGGATTTCATCACCTGCATTTAATTGAGTTAGCGTACATTTCCAATCGCCTTTTAAATCGATATGAGCTGACTCATAAATTATTCCTTTTCTCAAACACGAGTAAATTTGTGACAGAGAAATTTTTCTTTGGCTCATTCGTTTTTTTGCATGAGGCAGCAGGTAAATATTGCTCGTGTCCTCAGCTATTTGACGAATGATCCTCAACATATTTGGATCGTTTATAGGTAGTGGAGTCGGTTTTTCCATACCCATAATTATTATTGGTTAACGATAGTATATCAATCAATCTTACTGTCACTTACTTTTATTACATACTGTAATTTTCAGATGCTTCAAGATTGAAGGTTTAATCCCCGCTTGTTACCATTTCTTACAACTATCTCAGCACATCTTTGATACGCTAAATACGTCCACCCCTTGGACATCATCACCACTCGGTGATGCACAATAGCGATCCTTTGATTGACGCGTTCACTACTCGCTATGCGAACGCAACACACAACCTGAGATTTCCATGCCCAACCTTGCACACGCATTACCCGATACGCCAGCCAGCGTCTTTGATGGAGACTGGATCTCCAGACTAGATGCTATTAGCCAACAATCGTTTTTCGCAAACTCTAGCGATGCGTTCTTAGAAAAATTCTCTGCTCACGCTCATGAAAGAGGAATCACCAGCGACGATTTTTCAAGTATGACGAATACAGTTTTCACATTTATTCAAAAGCAAGGCTACAAGCCTGTTAGTTCAAGATATTGGCGTGACATTATCGATGGGGGCGTAGCGATCGATCTTGCGATCGATTGTCCACCAGATCTATGTCGGAATATGAAAAGCTTGCTGATCCATGAAATAGTCACCCAGTATGAGGATTTCTTTTCTGATCTAGTCACCTTTGGCCTCGTCTCTTCACCGGACTACCGCAATGCCATCCACACCATATGAGATATTACATTTCGCTTCTACGCTGACTCAACAACAAACTGAAACAGCTCATCGTTGTGCCGTAAGTCGCGCGTATTACTCTGTTTTTCATCATGGACTAAAAGTCATTGACGCTAAACTTCCTCAAACTAAAAATCTTGTTTACAGTGGTGGCTGCCACAAACAACTCTATGACAAATTAGTTGATGGAAGATCTCCAGAATGGATCAGCATTGCCTACCGCGTAGACGAGCTGAAAAAAAAACGCATTTCTGCTGATTACCATCTGGACGAAACAATACCCGTTCATATTGCACAAGAATCTATCGCTCGCGCCCAAGAAATCATTCAGGCATTAGACGCGATCTGATATCAGATCTATAGAATCCTTCCCTCCAAATCCCTAGTTGAGATTTCCATGCCCAACCTTGCACACGCATTACCCGATACGCCAGCCAGCGTCTTTGATGGAGACTGGATCTCCAGACTAGATGCGATTGGTAAGGATTCATTTTTCAAAGATGCTGATGAGGCGTTTCTAATAAAATTCTCTTCGCATGCAGAGGAAAATGATGTCAACGGTTATGACATTTCAAACGTCACCAATACTGTATTCAAATTCATGCAAAAAAAAGGTCTTACTCCGCTTGATATTCAATATTGGCATAACGATATTGATGGATCAGTCTCTGTGTGGTTTGCTATCGATAAGCCTCCTGAAGTTTGTCTAACTCAATATGAAGCGTTGGTTCATGAAATCGTGACGAGCCATGATGACTTTTTGTCCTATCTGATCACTTTCAGTTTGATTTCCCATGCGGATCAATACAATGCCGTCCACGCCTCTTGATCTTTTGGATTTTGCTTCGAACTTGAGTCAGCAGGGTTCAGAGCCAGCGTTTCGGTCTGCAGTCAGCCGTGCTTATTACGCGGCCTTTCACCATGGCGTTGCAGTTATAGACTCAAAACTTCCCATTTCTAAAAGTCTTGTCTATACCGGGGGATGCCACCAACAGCTTTATGAAAAGCTATTGGATGGAAAGTCTTCAGCTTTGAAAGGCATTGCCTATGAAGTGAACGAGCTTAAAGAATTGCGGGTCATTGCGGATTACCGTCTGAATAAAACCGTTACCTATCCCACGGCGCTAATTGCTGTGAATCATGCCAAATCGATTATTTCAAAGCTTGATGCAATTTAATCAACACACAACCTGAGATATCCAATAGGAACTAATTGACCTGCCGCCACATCCGTCACAGCCTGACCACCGCCCTTATAGGGAATATGCTGCAGCTTCATCCCCGTTCGTAAGGCCAGCAACTCACCCGCAAGATGCGTGCTCGAGCCCTGCCCCGTCGAGCCAAACTCCATCGGATTCGGTAAAGACTTTGCATAGGTCATCAGCTCTTTGAAATTCTTAGCAGGCACTTTGTTATTCACCGCCAAGACGATCGTTCCACGATACTTGCAGGTCATGAGGGGGATGACGACCGGCGTGATGGGGTTTGCTGCAGTCTGGATGTTTATACCGGGGTAGAATTGTAGTAACATATCTACATATCCGGATTACTAAGATAAAAATGCCCATCACAATAGTTTCGAGCCGCGAATTCAATCAAGATGTCAGCAGAATTAAAAAGGCTGCCAGTCTTGGGCCTGTCTTCATAACCGACAGAGGGAATCCTGCTCACGTGTTGCTTTCAATCGCCGAATACAAAAAACTCACCGCTGCCCGCAGCAAAATTTCTGAGCTCTTGGCAATGCCTGGAGCAGAAGAAATTGAATTTGATCCACCAAAACTTGGTGATCTTCAACAAGCAGCGGATTTCACCTGATGTACCTTCTCGATACAAATGTAGTATCCGAATTTCGGAAAATTCAAACTGGTAAGGCACATCCGCATGTAGTTTCGTGGGCTGATACAGCAGAAGCAGAGGATATGTTTTTATCAGCAATCAGCGTTCAAGAATTAGAGCTTGGCATTCTTCAACTCGAGCGTCGAGACTCCAAACAAGGCGCAATCCTGCGCCAATGGCTGGATTTAAAAGTCATCCCTACATTCGCAGGCCGTATATTGCCGATCGATACAGCGGTTGCACGACGCAGTGCTCAACTCTCTGTGCCAAATCCTCGACCAGCACATGACGGGCTAATCGCTGCAACTGCACTCGTTCACAATATGACTGTCGTGACACGAAACGTCGCTGACTTTCAATCCTGTGGCGTA
Source organism: uncultured beta proteobacterium (assembly GCA_903865015.1). Classification (GTDB taxonomy): domain Bacteria; phylum Pseudomonadota; class Gammaproteobacteria; order Burkholderiales; family Burkholderiaceae_B; genus Zwartia. Next base: position 5,090 of record CAIPID010000231.1, read on the forward strand.
TTAATCGTGAATCCCTGGAATTCGATTTAAAAGAAAACAATCCAAATGAAAATCCTCATCGTTTTCGGTACACGCCCCGAAGCCATCAAAATGGCACCGCTTGTGCATGCGTTCAAAGCGCATCCAGAATTCGAAACCGTGGTGTGCGTCACCGCCCAGCATCGCCAGATGCTCGACCAGGTGCTCAAAATCTTTGAAATCCAGCCCGACATTGATCTAAACCTCATGCGCGCAGGGCAAGACCTGTTTGACGTCACGAGCTCGGTTCTTCTCGGCATGCGAGAGGTCTTTAAAGAGCAAAAGCCTGATGCCGTACTCGTTCACGGTGACACGACCACCGCCTACGCCACAGCCACTGCCGCTTTTTATGCTGGCATCCCTGTTGGACACGTCGAGGCAGGTCTCAGGACACACGATATCCACTCGCCCTTCCCCGAGGAATTCAATCGACAAGTCGTCACTAAAATCGCCAAATGGCATTTCGCACCGACCCAGTCCAGCAAACAAAACCTGCTCGATGAGCACATCAAAGCAGCAGACATCACCGTCACAGGCAACACCGTCATCGACGCCTTGTTCTGGGTACTTGAGCGTATTGAATCCCAGCCAGTACGGCTCGCCAACATCGAGCAGTTTTTAAATTCAAAATTGCCCTTTGCCTGGAATTCAGATAAGTCAGCGAATGCAGAAAAATTCGTTCTCATCACTGGCCACCGGCGTGAGAATTTTGGTGCAGGATTTCTGTCGATCTGCGAGGCGATCAAACAACTCGCGACCGCCCACCCAGAGGTGCACTTTGTTTATCCCGTGCACCTCAACCCCAACGTACAAAAACCGGTATTCGAATTAATCGCTGGCTACAAAAACATCCATCTGATTGATCCACTCGAATACGA
>CAIPID010000232.1 GCA_903865015.1 uncultured beta proteobacterium
CCCAAATGCTATCCACCAACGATTTAACCGCCTTTGACCTATACCTATATTTACTTAAAAAATACGCTGATACCAAATCAAACCAAATCGCCATTGATTACAAAGAAATAATCCCAATATTCGGCTTAGATAAACATCTTAGCTACAACAACGCCTACGACTGCCTGGCAAAAGCCCTAGTCCGCCTAGAAAAAAACTATCACCTAATTAAGCTAGAAGGCATTGCTAATACTAGTTATTAAATAATAAATCTCAATAAAAAAAAGGTCTCCAAGCATTTCTGCCGTGAGACCCTTATTTTTACTGGTGGCGCATCCCTGACTCGAACAGGGGACCTTCGGATTATGATTCCGCTGCTCTAACCGACTGAGCTAATGCGCCATCAATATCGACTGAATAAGAAACCACTTAACAGAGCTCTTAATCAACCGAAGTCCAAAATTCTAACATTTTTTTACCGAGTCCGCACTCCAACCTACCCCGCCCCATGCCAAAATACCCTAAAGCCCCGCAGGGCATGAAAAACAACCTAGAGACGGTACGATGACTGACCCCATTTTGACCTATATGCCGACCCCTTCAGACGCTACATTCAGGCTGCCAAGCGGTGCGACTGATTCACATGTTCATATATTTGGACCAAACAACAAGTTCCCCTACGCTGCAACACGCGGATTTACTCCGGTCGATGCCCCGAAAGAAGCCCTGTTTGCCTGGCATAAAAAAATGGGCATTGATCGCTGCGTGATCGTAAACACCCTTTTACACGGCTATGACAACAGCGTTGTAGAGGACGCAATCGTTGCATCCAAAGGACGTTATCTCGGTATCGCGCTGGTTCGGATCGATGTCTCAGACGCCGAGCTCAGGCGTCTGGCGCAGGCAGGATTCAGGGGTGTACGTTTTCATTTCATGCCAGGCTACAAAGTCCACGAGACGCCAGAGCAAATTATTGCGCTGACGAAAAGACTCGAACCATTAGGCATGCACTTGCAATTGCAACTCCATGCACAATATGCAAAAGACCTCATGCCATTGCTCAAACAGTCTGCAGTGACTGTTGTGATGGACCACATGGGTCGTGTTGATGCAAGCCTGGGGATCGATCATCAGCATTTTCAGGACTTTTGTCGTCTGCTTGAACTACCGGGATTCATGGTCAAGGTCAGCGGCATTGACCGCATTGACGCTAAACCACCTTATGAGCAAGGCATTCCTTTTGCCCGCTATCTGGTTCGCAACTATCCAGATAAATGCATCTGGGGCAGTGACTGGCCTCACCCCAACCATACCCATGTACCCGATGATGGCATGCTGGTCGACTCGCTGGCACAGATTGCGCTAAAACCAGATCTCTTGCATCAGGTGCTGGTCGACAATCCACAAAAACTCTATCGCTTTACCGCTTGAAGGAAAACATCATGGCAGGACGTATCGAAGGTAAAGTCGCGCTCATCATGGGTGCGGGCTCAGTTGGCCCTGGCTGGGGAAATGGACGTGCAATCGCCACAAGGTTTGCCGAAGAAGGGGCAAAGATTTTTGGCGTAGATCGTGATCTGGATCGCATGGCAGAGACCATCGAACGTGTCAAAGCAGCGGGGGCAGAAATAGAAACAGCATTCTGCGATGTCACCTCGCACCAGAGTATTCAGGATGCCGTGGCGGCCTGTATCGCGCGTTTTGGCCGTATTGACATCCTCGTGAATAACGTTGGCGGCTCAGCCGCGGGTGGTCCCGTCGAGATGTCTGAAGAGGTCTTTGACTCACAAGTCGACACGAACCTCAAAAGCGTTTTTCTGACGTGCAAGCATGTATTGCCGATTATGGAAAAGCAAGGCAGTGGCGCCATTATTAATTTGGCATCTACCTCGGGTACACGCTGGACGGGCTCCGCGCAGGTAGCCTATGCTGCGACGAAAGCTGGCGTGATTCAAATGTCAAAAGTCATCGCTATTCAATATGCAATGAAAGGGATCCGGGTCAATACGGTTGTACCGGGGCAGTTGCACACTCCAATGGTCGAGGTTCGACTCGCAGGACAGCGTGCCGGTGGAGACGTAGCAAAGATACTGGAACAGCGCCAGGCACGCATTCCGCTGCCCTTCATGGGAGATGGGCGCGATACGGCCAATGCCGCGCTTTACCTTGCCTCGGAAGAAGCGCGCTTTGTGACAGGCACAGAAATTGTGGTGGATGGCGGCATGTCGGTGCGCTGCGGTTAAGCGCATATCTTTAAGAATAAAAACCACTGAGGCTACTGATGCAAAAATCCAAAATACTTAAATACCTGACACAACTCGCAGGGGTAGCCCTCCTTTCTGCAATCAGTCTTAGCGCCTCGGCGCAATCAAAATCGATTCGCATGATCGTGGCCTTTCCACCAGGTGGCCCAGTTGATTTTGTTGCGCGCAGTATTAGCGAGACGCTGGGCAAAGAACTTGGCCAGACAGTTATTGTTGAAAACAAACCTGGGGCGAATGGAATTATTGCAGCGGAGTACACAATCAAGTCACCGCCCGATGGTTCAGTCATCTGGTTCACGAGTGCCGGTGCGGTTGCGATCAATCCAGGGCTTTATCCAAAACTTCCCTACAACCCGCTGATCGACCTGGCGCCCGTATCACTAGTCTCACGCAACGACGAATTACTCGTCGTTAACCCAGCCAATGCGGCGACGGGCCCAAGAGATTTTGTAGACAATGCAATGAAACAGCGTACAACCATGGCATCGTCTGGCATGGGGAGCGTGCCGCATCTGGCCGCTGCGCTCTTGGGGGACGCAACCAAAGCGCAACTGGTCGACGTGCCTTACAAAGGCGCGGCACCCGCAATCACGGACGTGATGGCCGGGCATGTCGATGCATTTTTTGGTGATGTACCTGGTCTGATCAATAACATTCGGGCGGGTAAATTAAAACCAATCGCCATGGCGTCAGACAACCGGCACCCTTTATTGCCTGATGTAAAGACCTTTAAAGAGATCGGTATCGAGGGCGTTGACTCAGACAACTGGTATGCGTTATTCACTGCCAAAGACACGCCCGCAGCAGAAATCACACGTCTGAATCAAGCCGTTGCACGGACACTAAACACCGAGTCCGTTAAGAAAAGATTATTAGACTCGGGTACCTTGCCTGCCAGCTCTTCGCCTGAGCAGTTGCGAGAGTTGCTGAAAAAAGATTCAGACAAGTGGGCCCGGGTGATTCGCGAAAAAAACATCAAACCAGACTAACTGAGTCTCCAGAACACTCTCACGCAGCCATCATATCCAGACAAGTCCGGGCCACAACTTTAGTGGCCCGACGCAAGTCCTCGAGCTCGAGTCTCTCATCGGGCTGTTTAGCGCGACTTTCTTCCACAGTCCTTGGGCCAGCACCATACAGCACGACAGGAATACCTGCCTCGCAGTACAAACGTGCATCCGCATAAAGCGGTGTGCCGCACGCAGGGACTTTTTCACCAAACATTTTTTCAGCATGCAGCTGGAGCGCAGCAACCAGCGCATCGCTGCCAGGTAGTGGCTTGAGAGCGCGGGCAAGCAATATGCGACGCGTATCTACGGTAATACCAGGAATGGCTTTCCAGACTTGATCAATCGTGTTGCGAATATCCTGCTCCACGGTCGCGGGATCCTCTTCTGGAATCATCCGGCGATCAAGTTTTAAAACAACTTTGCCTGGAATCACATTGGTATTTGTTCCGCCCTGAATCAGACCAATATTCAGATAGGGATGATTAATACCTGGTACGGTACTCGCGATGGATTTGTATGTTTCATTCAAACCATACAAAGCATTCATGATTTTGACAGCGGCTTGCAAAGCATCCACACCGGATGTTGGCACGGCTGCGTGTCCCATCTTTCCATTGACGGTCACCTCAAACTGCAAACAGCCGTTGTGGGCTGTAATAATCTGATAGCTAAATCCCGCAGCAATTGCAAGATCTGGCTTGGTCAGATTATTTTTAAGTAACCAGCCCGGACCTAGTTCACCTCCGAATTCCTCATCATACGTAAATTGCATTTCAATACGCCCAGCGAGCGGAACGCCCAACGCCTCAAGCGCGCGCACTGCAAACACATAGGTTGAAAAATCACACTTACTCACTGCAGCTGCGCGGCCATAGATACGGCCATCGTGGATTTCTCCAGCATAAGGAGGATAGGTCCAGCCATCGCCTGGCGGCACCACGTCGCCATGCGCATTGAGCGCAAGTGTCTTACCACCTTGACCATACTGACGTTTAACAATCAGGTTCGTAATGGACTCAAGTCCTGCCGCATGAACAACAGCCTCGGGTACCGCGTGTGGCTCGGCTTGCATGTCATAGGCTTTTAACAACTGCGCAGTATGCAGGGCATGGGGCGTGTTATTGCCTGGAGGCGTATCGGTAGGAACCTGAATGACCGCTTGCAGGAATTTAACTTGCTCATCAAAATGCGAATCGATCCATTGATCGAGTTTTGCATACAGTACGTCATTATTCGTGGTGTTCATGAGGTATCGATTAAATTTTTAATTTATTGTCAGGCTAATGGGTGCGTTTGAAGGTCGTCAAGCAAGGCTAGAAAAGCCCGGGCAGCAAGTCTCGCGTCTGCCTCTGAAATAATTTCAAGTGGATTATGACTAATTCCACGATTGCCTCCTCGCACAAACAGCATCGCTTGGGGCATAATGGTGTGCAGTTTCATCGCATCGTGCCCGGCGCCGCTGTTTAGTTTAAATACAATTTGGCCTACGCTCTGCACGGCATGCTCCCAGCGCGCCTGAAGTGTTGGATCTGATGGTGCAGCGGCTGCGCGCATCACCTCATTAAATTCAAACCTGACTTGACGGCGTGCAGCAATGATTTGCGCCTGATCGAGGATATCCTGCACTAACGCGTCGCGTTGATCATCAAAGGGTGCGCGCATGTCTAGTGTAAAGACGCATTCACCGGGTATGACGTTGATTGACCCACCAGGGACCTGCATCTGTCCCACCGTTGCCACCGAACCATCATCCTGCAGCGCTCTGCTTTCTGCCATCAGGCTGATTTCGGCCGCAGCGAGTAATGCATCCTGGCGCATGCGCATAGGCGTCGTGCCAGCGTGCGCAGCCAGGCCGGTTATTTTGCATGTCACTCGCACGCCGGCATTAATGGAGGTGACCACGCCAAGTGGCAGCTCGCCTTCGCAGAGGATTGGACCTTGCTCGATATGCGCCTCGACAAAACCAAGATATCTTGCTGGATCGCGTTTGAGCTGAGCGATCTGTGACATATCTCCCGGCAATCCTGCAGCATGCATGGCCTGTCGCATGGTTACGCCATCAGCATCTTGCTGATCCAGCCAGGCGGGATCAAAATCCCCCGTCAATGCTCCCGAGGCGAGAAATGTCGCACGAAACCGCTGCCCTTCTTCTTCTGAAAAACCAACCACTTCAAAGTCGAAGGGCAAACGTCGTCCTTGACGCACCAACTCGGCAACGCAGGCAATTGGTATCAGAATGCCCAGCCTTCCGTCATATTTTCCGCCATTACGCACAGTGTCGTAATGAGAGCCCGTCAACAAGGTTTTAACGGCTGCCGTACTCGACCCCGTACTCGTCAGCGTTGTATCAGCTCGATAGATTCCTATGATGTTACCTACCGCATCCATCGACACGTCATCAAACCCTGCTTCGTGCATCAAGGCTTTGATTTCCTCCGCAGTCTGTATGTGCGCAGGCGTGAGGTAAGTACAGGTGAGCTGATGTTTATCAGCCCATTCAGGTTCACTATATTTTGCCAGTCTCTCGGACCAGTCCATGATGTCTCGACCAACATTCTGCATATTCAATACATCCAATTAGTGCGCAGCGCCAAAGGGCATCAGCGCCAGGCGCATATCCGTTAGCGAGGAATCCAGATGCAGGCTCGCCTCGACATTATTCAAATGCTTTGTCATAACCGATACAGCCAGATCACTATCCTTTGATTCAATCGCATCGAGCAATTCAACATGCTCGTTTGATGAATGTTCTGCAGACAACTTTGTCTGGTAAAGCATAGCAGCCAAAGAAGTACGCGAGACGAGTTGACCAAGCACCTCTGCCAGAACCGTATTACCCATGATCTGTGCGATCAGAACATGAAAATCGGCCAGCATACGCGTTCGACCTCGCACATCGGGCTGTAAACAAGCCTTTTGCTCTTCTTTTAGATGCGCGCGCAGCAGCTTAATATCTGCCTTGTTTGCTGTGCGGACAAACTCAGCAATCATGGGGATTTCGATATAGCGACGCGTCGTAAAGATCTGCCGAGTCTCCTGTACGGATGGCATCGCGACCGATGCCCCTTTAGCAGGCTCAAGCTTGATCAGTCTTTCCCGCTCCAGACGAATCAGGGCCTGGCGAACGATGGTTCGCGATACGCCAAACATGGTTGCGAGATTTTGTTCAACTAACTTTGTACCCGCGGCCAAACGATGCTCAATGATGGCATCTGTGATGGCTGCAGCGACCTTGTCGGTCACACTGCCGGTGGAAAGTTCAACAGGATTCATGACTAGTCGTGGATGGAGGACAAAAACTGTTTGAGCTCGGCAGACTGGGGATTACCAAACAGGTCTGCGGGTGAGCCGATTTCATGTACGCGGCCCTGGTGCATAAAGACTACACGATCACTGACACGCCGGGCGAAACTCATTTCATGGGTCACCATCAGCAAGGTCATGCCCTCCTCAGCCAGACTTTCTACCACACGCAATACTTCACCCACAAGCTCAGGATCCAGTGCGGAAGTAATCTCGTCGCATAACAGGACCGATGGACTCATGGCTAACGCGCGCGCAATCGCCACACGTTGCTGCTGACCTCCAGACAACTGGTCCGGAAAAGCCTCGAACTTATCGCTCAACCCTACACGATCAAGCAGTTTTTGAGCGCGCGTGCGTGCTTGTTCAGCGGTTTCTTTTTTAACCAGTGTGGGTGCAAGCATGATGTTGCGCCCGACCGTTAAATGCGGAAACAGATTAAAACTTTGGAAAATCATTCCAACGCGTTGGCGCAAAGCGCGCATCGCTTGTGCGTCATGGTGCAACAAGGGCAATTGATCGACACTGAGCGATCCATCATCAAAGGCCTCAAGGCCATTGATACAGCGCAGCAGTGTGCTTTTGCCGGAACCACTTTTACCGATAATGGCGATCACCTCGCCAGGTGCGACATGCAGATCAATACCTTTCAATACTTCGTTGCTACCAAAGGATTTACGCAAGGCGCCAATCTGAACGATGGCAGGAGCAGCGTTTGTATCAATTCCTTGCATGAAGTTTTCCTTCGAGCGCGTGCGCATAAAGACTAATCGGATAGCACAAAACAAAATAGAGTAAGGCGACACAGCTATAAACAAGGAAAGGTTTAAAGGTGGCATTGGTGATCATGGTGCCAGCCTTAGTCAA
>CAIPID010000233.1 GCA_903865015.1 uncultured beta proteobacterium
CTTATTTGTCGATCAGCCTGAAAAATTCAATCAAGCAGTACTCGCTTTCAGTGAAAAAGCTTTCTCGCGTTAATTCCTTTCTCGCGCTAATTGCTCCCCATCCTGCGAACTACCTGCACACTGCGGCGCTCTGTTGTCTTGTTATAACTAAAGGCGAAAGGCAGAGGCTTAACCGTTTTCGACTCTTTATAAGCAAGTGCCAGAGACTCTTGTTTTTTGCGGTTAAACAACTCGTGGGGATATAAAAAACCGCCATACAAATCGACTTTACCGATTTGTGAAAGATAGCTGTAATTTAATCCTGTCTCGTCCTGCACAACCATCGTGGCATTGGCAACAAGCTGATCGCGCAAAATCGAAAAATAAGACTCCTGCAACAAGTGAGATGCGGCCTTAATCAATACGGGATGATGTGTTTCGCGTTTAAGCCAGTTACGCATGGGCTCATCCTGCTCGAGAAAAGAATCAGATAGATTCAGGCTCACATAATCCAGCGTCACGGGTTTGCCCGCCTTGTTCAGCGTCAGGCGCACGGATTTCCAGGGACCATCGGACTTAACGAACTGGTTCGTATTCGGATCTAGCGCAATGGGATAAACATCTGTCACGTCATAGCCCGAATACAGTGCGAAGGTAATGAGTATTGTCGTCACACCGATCTGCGCGTATTTATCGCGCAAGTCCTCATTCAAATCATCAGTTCGAAAAAAACCAAGTCGACTGAATTTCATCCACTCGCGTAAAAATTTTGACTGGAAATTCTGTACCCGCGTCGCCGACATATTCGCCATGGACGCGGGCTCACCCGCCATCTGCATAGCGACCATCACATAGCGTTCGGCATTGGGATATAGCTGCGAGACGGTCACAAAATCTGGTCCTGAAAACGGGTAAAAAATCGTACCCTGCCCGGCCGCGTGCACTTCGTCATGTGCCCAGTGTTTCATGGGCTCACCCATGTTTTTTTGATAGAACTGCCAGGCGGTATCGGCTTGCTGTTTATTTGCGCCCGTTAAAAATGGGAAAGCCGGCGCAGGGTGCGCTGCAGAGGGGAAATATTTCCCCATCGCAACCTCTTGCGCAGAGACTGGGAAGCCAAAAAGCAAAGCCATCAGCGCCAAGGTATAGGAGAACAATAGTTTTGAAATTGACCGCATGAACAGACTCATTATGTAAATTTATGATCAACCAGGCTTTTTAACTGTTTTGTTCGCCAAGGCGATACCCAGCACGATCAAAGCCAGTCCAATCGCGTGATACATCTCAGGAAACTCGCCCAGCAATATTACCGACATTAAGGCCGCAAAAACGGGGGTCAGGTTAAGAAAAAACATCGGCAATTGCGAACCGGTGCGTGCCACAGCCTGTTGCCAGCAGATATAACCCAGCAAAGCCGGGAACACGCCAACATAGAGGACAAGGCCAATCGATACACTATTCCAGATGATCGGTGGATATCCTCCCCAAAGGATTTCCGCAATTACCATGGGGACGGCAAACAAAATCCCCCATCCGATCTGCACCGTCAGTACGCTGTAGCCCGACATAGAAGGTGGACGGCTGCGTAACAACCATGTGTAAACACTCCAAAGCCCGATTGCAAGCAGCATGAACAGATCACCGGCCACAAAAGCGATCTTAAGCACGTTATCCAAATCCCCCCGGATCAATACCCAGCCAACACCAAGCAAGGACACAAACGCACCCATTGCCGCAGCCCGCCCGATTGGCGCATTAAAAAATGCGCGCCCAACCAGTAGGGTAAAGATCGGTCCAGAGGCCGTAATGAGCGCAATATTGATGGGGCTCGAGGTAATTAAAGCCAGATATTGGAGCGCGTTATAACAAGTCGCGCTGAGAAAACCCGTGACGGCAAACAAGACCCAGTGTTTTTTAACTAAGTTCCAGTCTGTTTTGATTTGGCTATATACAAAAGGTAACAAAATCGATATCGCGACGATCCAACGCAAAAAATTCAACGTGATAGGCGGGATCGCCCCCGCAGCCATACGACCAACAATTGCATTGCTTGCCCACAGCAGTGGCGGACAAATCAAAAATGCAAGGGTAGAGGTACGCATACTGGTCGCTCAATTTATTGTTGGAAAGGCACTATAAACCGCTTTTAATAAGCATTGACCCACAATCAGAGGCCTGAACGTATATGGATAAATATATCTAACTTTAAAACCTGAAATAGATTGAAATGAGTTGAAACAAATCTTCAGCTTTAAATCCCCGCATTTTCAACAGATATCATTAAAATAAGAACTATGGAAAAGCGTCATATTGACGCCCCTTCTGGAGAGATTTCCATGAAAAAGATTCTAGTTGCTGCATCCATATTCGTAAGCATGACGCTGGCTCAATCCGCGAGTGCCTGGGTTGCGGGTGGTTATGTCGTGACACCTCAGCCCGTATACGTGATCCCTGGCCCTCCGCCACCCCCCGTCGTCTATGCTGCACCCGCGCCAGTCTATGCAGCGCCCCCGGTGGTGTATGCGGCCCCACCGGTTTACGCAGCGCCTCCAGTCGTGTACGGTCCACCACCGATCTACGTTGCGCAACCTAACAACACCGCTGCCATTATTGCTGGCGCAGCGATTGTAGGTGGCGCGGCCGCGTTAATCGCCACGAATAACCGCGGCTATTACGGCGGCTATGGTGGCTATGGGTATAGGGGCTATAACAACGGCTACTACCGCGGCTATGCCAATGGCTACAGAAACTGAAACCATTACGGTCGCTAAGTTTATTACTCTACCGAACTAAAAAAGGCCCTTTTCGAAAAGGGCCTTTTTGTTTGGGATGTAGTTCAGTGTTGCGGTTTATTGTCCTAACTGCGTCAAGCCGCCCATATAAGGTCTCAGCACCTCTGGGATTACGATCGTGCCATCAGCCTGCTGATAGTTTTCCAGCACAGCCACCAATGCACGACCGACGGCCAGTCCAGAGCCATTCAACGTATGCACATACTCTGGCTTAGCACCCTCGGCACGGGTGCGGGCCTGCATACGACGCGATTGAAAGGTTTCGCAATTAGAAACAGAGGAAATTTCCCTCCAAGTGTTCTGTGCAGGTAACCAGACCTCAAGATCGTAGGTCTTGGTCGCACCGAAACCCATATCGCCCGTACAAAGCAACATGACTCGATAGGGCAGACCTAATAATTGCAGCACTTTTTCAGCATGACCCGCCATATCCTCTAATGCCTGATAAGAGGTATCAGGCGCCACAATCTGGACCATTTCAACCTTATCGAACTGATGCTGGCGAATCAAACCACGCGTATCGCGACCGCCACTGCCCGCCTCTGAACGAAAACAGGGCGTATGCGCGGTCAAACGGATAGGGAGATCCGCTGCAGGCACGATGGTGTCACGCACGAGGCTAGTTAAAGTGATCTCCGAGGTAGAGATCAAATACTGCTCCTCGCCGGCAATCACATTGCCTTGTTCGTCCAGGGTCGGCTCGTCTCCGCCTCGGGTCACCCAGAACATATCATTCTTGAATTTTGGCAACTGCCCCGTACCCATCAGCGTCGAGGCATTGACGATGTAAGGGGTGTAGCACTCGGTATAGCCATGCTGCTCGGTTTGTAAATCCAGCATGAATTGCGCCAAGGCACGATGCAAACGAGCGATCGGGCCACGCATAAAACTAAAACGGGCTCCTGAGAGTTTGGCCGCCGTATCAAAATCAAGTCCGATCGTCTCACCAAGCGTCACGTGATCGCGGGGCTCGAAACCTAAACCTTTGGGATCACCCGTGCTCGGATCAGGCTGGGGGACCCAGCGACGTACCTCGATGTTTTCTTCGGCGCTACTACCCACAGGCACAGACTCGTGAGGCAAATTAGGTATTGCCATCAACATGTCGGCCAGTTGCGTTTGCACCTCTGCCAGGTCTTGTTCCAGCGCTTTTAAGCGTCCGGGAATAGCCTGCGACTCGGCCATCACGGCGGATGCGTCCTCGCCCTTTGATTTGAGCGCACCGATTTGTTTGGCCAGGGCATTGCGTTGGGCTTGCAGACCTTCGGTTTCTGTCTGAACGGCCTTACGACGCGATTCCAGACTATTAAACTGGTCAACAGGGAACACTACGCCACGGCTGGCCAAACGGCGCACGACAGCGTCAAGATCTTTACGCAACAAAGCAGGGTCAAGCATGATTCATCAGGATCGCAAGGCTAAAGGAGTCAATATTGTAGCCGCCCACGCTGATTAAGCTCTGATCAGCCACCGCAGGATCCAGGCCACCAAACCTAGCGCGCAAACACTCAATATCCAGATCAGGATAAACCAGAGCCAGGGCTTAAGCCGTGGGGGTTTGACGGGGCTATGAGGACTCAAGACTTTTTACCTTTTTCCTTGGCATGTGCTTGTTGGTCGAGCTCACGCAAATGAGCCATTTTGTCAGCGATTTTGAGCTCAAGACCACGGCTGACAGGCTGATACCATCCAGGCTCGCGCATGCCTTCGGGGAGATAGGTTTCACCAGCGGCATAGGCCTCAGGCTCATCATGAGCATATCGGTAGGCATGACCGTA
>CAIPID010000234.1 GCA_903865015.1 uncultured beta proteobacterium
AGGTAATAACGGCGTGTCACAAGGCACAACCAGGAGATTGTTTTTTTTACAGCGCATGAGTCCCGCCTCAACGCCGGCAAGCGGTCCCGCAAAATCAGCGCGTTCGTCCGGGACAACAAGATGTCCGGTCTGCTGATACGCATCGATATTGCGATTGGCGTTGATGATAGTACGATTAGGGGGAGGGCTTTGTTGCCCCAGGCGTTGCATCACGTGCTCAATCAGAGGATGACCCTCCCACATGATCCATCCTTTGTCGCGACCAGACATTCTGCTGCCGCGACCACCTGCGAGAATCAGTGCGTCGTACGTCATTTTTGCTCCCACTTCGCGGCTGCATGATCGTCACTTTCGCGTGCTTCGATCCAGCGAGGACCGTCGGGTGTCCATTCCTTTTTCCAGAAAGGCGCCTCGGTTTTCAAATAATCCATGATGAACGTATTGGCCTCGTAGGCATCGCCACGATGCGGACTTGCTGTGAGGACTAAAACGATCTGGTCGCCGGGATACATTTTGCCCACGCGGTGCACAATGCGTGCGGCTTGGAGTGACCAGCGTTTGTGCGCCTGGGCAATAATGTTGGCGAGCGTTTTTTCGGTCATCCCAGGATAGTGTTCCAGCTCAAGTGCGACGACATCGTCGGCCAGATTCAAATCCCGTACCATGCCTATAAAAGCGACCACCGCACCAATGCCTCTGTCGTCACTGACCAGACGGGCATGTTCGGTATTTAAATCAAAGTCCTTAAACTGAACGGCAACCGAAAACCGATTGTCAGTCTGGTTGATTTTTTCTTGTGTGCGGGACATGGTTACTCAGCCTCCTGTCACGGGTCTGAATATCGCAACCTCAGCACCGTCCGCCAGCGCTGTGTCGAGTGAAACCATATCCTGATTCATCGCCACGCGAAAAGCTGCGCCGCCCGCAAAGGTTTCAAGCCATACTCCGCCGCGTGTGCTCAAATGATGTATGAGGTCGGCAATCGTCACCACCGATTCAGGTGCGATCAGAGACTCTTCGGCCAGGCCGAAACGCTCACGCAATTGTGCAAAATAAAGAACCTTCAGACGCATAACGGATGGCTCAATTAAAGTTAAAAATTTAACAGGTCGGAGATAGACAGGTACTGTACTTTGTCGCCGACTTTAACTTGCGTTTCTGCAGGCAGATCGACCAGCCCATCGGCCCAGGCCAGACTACTCATGACACCTGAGCCCTGGTTCGGCCACAATTGCAACGTGTCTTGACCGGAGGCATTGCGCTCGAGTTTGACGCGTAAAAATTCACGGCGCTTGTCTGGGCGTGGCCAGTTAAAGGCGGCCTCTGCGGTGAGGTAGCGTAGCGCTGTATCCGTAGCACCCATGCGCTTGAGCAAAAATGGACGGGCCATTAGCAGGAATGTGACAAAGGCGCTGACGGGATTGCCTGGCAGGCCAATGAAATCCGCCTGACCCACTTTGCCATAGGCGAGTGGTTTGCCAGGTTTCATGGAAATTTGCCAAAGATCGAGCTGACCGAGTGCGAGTACAGCGGCTTTGACGTGGTCTTCTTCGCCGACCGATACGCCACCGCAGGTCATGACGATATCATTCTCCGAGGCGGCTTGTTGCAATGCATCGCGCGTAGCCTGTGCAGAGTCGCGCACAATACCGTAATCGTTGTCCTCACAACCGAGTTGCTTGAGCAGTCCGTTGATTGCATAACGATTGCTGTTGTAAATCGCGCCAGGTACCAGTGACTGACCAGGTTCGGTCAGTTCGTCACCGGTAAAAAACACACCCACTTTCAGTTGTCTGAAAACATTGACTGCTGCAACACCAATCGAGGCGAGCATCGCCATTTGCGCGGGCCCCATGCGCTGACCTGCATTCAGGACGATCGCACCTTGTTCAATATCTTCGCCTTTGCGGCGTATGTGCTGGAACAAACTAACTGGATGAGTCAATGAAACACTGCCATTTGATTCAGTCGTGTG
>CAIPID010000235.1 GCA_903865015.1 uncultured beta proteobacterium
GGTGCGTAAATATCTGAGGCTGCTTTAACGGATTCGACAACACCAGCATTCGCTGCAGCAGCTAGCTTGGCACCGACATGCACATCACCGACAAAGACCAAATCACCCAACTGGTCTTGTGCAGGGCCTGTGATACCGACCATCAAGACGTCACCGTCGGCTTTGATCCACTCGTGGGTACTGGCGTATTTACGATCGCTAGGAATGCTCATGAAAAGTCTCCTGAAAATTCGTTTGAATAAGTTGAATGCGTATTGAATATATAAAAATTAACCGTGTTGGACAGGCTGACCATTTCGCACAAATGGCAGTTTGCAAACCTCGGCTGCGACCCACTTGCCACGGATATCAATTTCGACTGCGTCGCCCGGCAGGATGCCAACAGGCAAACGCGCGAAACCGATCGAGTAACCAAGTGTGGGTGACATCGTACCGCTAGTCACCTCTCCAAGTCCTTTTGATGTGCGAACCACCATATGCGCGCGCATCACACCACGATCAAGGAGCTTGAGGCCAATAAAAACGCGGGGATCGGCAAATTGTTCAATCGCCTGGCGACCTATAAATTGACGTGCAGGATCTTTAAGGGAAACCGTCCAGGTCAAGCCAGCCTGATTTGGATGAATGAGCTCATCCATATCCTGTCCATACAGATTCATACCGGCCTCGAGACGCAGTGTGTCACGTGCACCAAGACCGCAAGGCTGGACGTGCTGGGCAACCAGGTCGCTCCAGAGAGCAGCCACCTGATCGGCCGGGACGATGATCTCAAAACCATCCTCACCGGTGTAGCCCGTGCGTGCAACCATCGCATCAGGAAGGTTAGCGGCCGAAAACGGTATGAGTGATTCAGTTGCAGTACGCCATGCGGGTCTTGCGGCCCAGACCTTTACACGCGCCTGTGGACCCTGAACAGCGACCATGGCCAGATCGCGACGAGGGACGATCGTCACGTCGAGTTTGTCTGATAGGGCCACTCGCTGCATCCAGGCGACATCCTTATCTGCGGTACCGGCATTAACCACCAATCGCCATTGCGTGTCTGTAAAAAAATAAATAATCAGATCATCAATCACCCCGCCCTGCGGGTTGAGCATGCAGGAATACAGGGCACGACCAGCTTGTGTGAGCTTGGTCACATCATTGGCGACAAGCTTGAGTAAAAAAGCTTTGGAGTCTGGCCCAGACACATCCACATTCAGCATGTGCGACACATCAAAGATACCCGCATCACGACGCACAGCATGGTGTTCTTCTATCTGCGAGCCGTAATTCACCGGCATATCCCACCCACCGAAATCCACCATGCGCGCACCCGCAGCAACGTGAACAGCAGCTAAGGGGGTATGTTTTAAAGCAGCAGACATGGGATGTACTCCAGCAAAGACGATTTGAAAGGCGGCTTGAACAACGCAACCATGCTTGGGAAAGCACATGCGTACGAACAATCTATCCGCCCCTCTGTCCTTTTGCCTGAGAGTTGCCCCGACACATAATCGGGTGTGCACCTTCGGCGCCCGTGTTGGCTCTAATAGCCGCGGGTCTCTCCAGAGTGTTGTGCCGAGCAGCCTTTAACAGACCAATCGGTGCGTATTACGGTATAGGGAGCCTGAGCGATTCTGGGCGAATTGCGCCTTCGGCGGCATCCTTTTGCAGAATGCACTCTCCCGCAATATGCGGTCACAGCAACTGAAGCATACCGCGAAACTACGCGTTGTTACAAATAAAAAGGATACTCGCAACGTGAAGTACCAGATGGCTGACCAATGCGGCTACAAGCTATTTCCGCAGGCAAAACCCGAGGACCAGGCCCACTGAAAGTTATATCCACCGAGCCAACCAGTCACATCAACGGTTTCGCCGATAAAATGCAGCCCAGGCACCGTTTTGGCTTGCATGCTGCGCTGATCGAGTCCGCGTGTATCAACGCCCCCCCGCATAACTTCAGCTTTTTTGTAGCCTGCGGTGCCATTGGGTGTGATCGACCAGGCATGGATACGCTTTCCAAGATCTACAAGGTAACGGTCCGGCATATCCGCCAGGCGTTTAGAGGCATCATCACCCAGCCATCGCTCGGCGAGCCTTTTAGGCCATAAAGATCCTAATAATGTACCAATCTGTTGCTTGCTACCTGTTTTGGCCTCAAGCAGCGTTTGAGACATGTTTTGCCCATGCGCAAGGTCAAGCGAGATTGGCTGCCCCGGTTGCCAGTAACTAGAGATTTGCAAAATGCCAGGGCCAGACAAGCCTCGATGCGTAAACAGCACGTCTTCGAGAAAATTCTGTTTTGTGCGCCCCTCACCTACAGAAACCCCTGCCTCCAAAGCAATACCTGCCAGCGGCACAAAGTCGGCCCACGCATCACCATCAAAGGTCAGGGGTACGAGCGCAGGGCGCGGCTCGACAACTTTCAGGCCAAACTGACGGGCAATTTTTAATCCGTAATCAGTTGAGCCCAGCTGCGGAATAGCTAGCCCCCCGGTTGCGATGACGAGACTGGTGACGTTTAAGGTACTGCGCGCGCCGTCTTGACTGAGAAAGAGCTCAAAGCCTTGCCCATCATTTGATTCGATCTTTGTGATCTGATCCACCGTACAAGGCATACGCCATTGGACGCCCGCCTGCTCGCACTCTGTGCGCAGCATATTGATGATGTCTTCGCTGCTCTCGTCACAAAAAAGCTGTCCACGATGTTTTTCGTGCCAGGCAATACCGTAGCGTTTGATCAGGGCGAGAAAATCATCCGGCGTGTATCCCAACAGCGCGGACCTCGCGAAATGAGGATTCGCTGAAATAAAGTTTTCAGGTCCTACCCGGCGATTAGTGAAATTGCACCGCCCGCCTCCGGAGATCCTGATTTTTTCGGCAAGTTTTGATGCGTGATCGATCAGTACGACGCTACGCCCACGCTGTGCAGCGACGGATGCGCACATCATGCCAGCGGCGCCGGCTCCAATGACCGCCACATCAATACGGTGCATGCCTGATTACTCTTCGATCAAACAATCAACGTAATAACGCTTATCGCCGTCAGCGGTTAATTCGTCCGCTAAACCATGGATGTAGGTTTCAAAGCCAGGGAACATCTCATTGAACTCGCGTGCAAACTGCAAATACTGCACGATGGTTTTGTTGAAACGCTCACCGGGGATCAACAATGGAATACCTGGCGGATAAGGTGTCAGCAGAACGCCTGTCACACGACCTTCGAGCTGATCGATCGAGACGCGTTCGACTTCGCGATGCGCCATTTTTGCAAAAGCATCGGACGGTTTCAGTGCTGGCACCATGTCGCTCAGATACATCTCAGTCGTTAGACGTGCGACATCATGCTTGCGGTATTGAGCATGAATGAGCTGACAAAGATCTTTCAGACCCATTTTTTCGTATTTACGGTTGCCTTTACAGAAATCAGGCAAGATGCGCCACATCGGCTGATTGCGATCGTAGTCATCTTTAAACTGCTGCAACGCCGTCAACAACGTATTCCAGCGTCCCTTGGTAATACCGATGGTGAACATAATAAAAAACGAGTAGAGACCCGTTTTCTCAACCACGACACCATGCTCGGTCAAGAATTTTGATACCAGTGCTGCAGGAATGCCCGTCGCATCAAAACTACCAGACATATCCAGACCAGGCGTCACAATCGTCGCCTTGATCGGATCAAGCATGTTGAAGCCTTCGGCCAGATCACCAAAGCCATGCCAGTGATCGTTAGACTTGAGCACCCAGTCAGACTGCTGGCCCACGCCTTGCGTCACCAGATGATCAGGGCCCCAGACTGTGAACCACCAGTCATCATCACCATACTCAAGGTCAACCTTGCGCATCGCGCGACGAAAATCCAGCGCTTCGCGAATACTTTCTTCAACCAAAGCTGTGCCGCCTGGCGCCTCCATCATCGCAGCGGCCACATCGCACGAGGCGATAATCGCATACTGCGGTGAGGTGGACGTATGCATCAGATACGCTTCGTTGAAAATATTGCGGTCGAGCTTACGTGTCTCGGGCTCCTGCACAATGATCTGCGAGGCCTGCGAAATACCGGCGAGCAGTTTGTGCGTAGAGTGCGTTGCAAACACCATGGACTTGGGGCTGCGCGGACGATTAGGTCCGATCGCATGCATGTCCTGATAAAACTCGTGGAAGGCAGCATGCGGCAACCAAGCCTCATCGAA
>CAIPID010000236.1 GCA_903865015.1 uncultured beta proteobacterium
CCGAAATCAAACTCAGGTCGGGGAGTTATTAGTTTCACCATAAATTTTGGCTACCTAACAATTACTTAATAAATAAAAGTAACCGGATATAAATAAATAAAAAACAAGGAGAGACAACATGCGATTAAAAGGTAGAGTAGCAATTATTACCGGTGCAGCAAGCGGCTTTGGTGCCGAAACCGCTAGGCTGTACGCCAAGGAAGGTGCGAAAGTCGTTATTGCAGATTTAAATATAGCCGGTGCGGAAAAGGTGGCCGCTGAAATTGGTGAGGCAGCGGTTGCCATCAAATGTGACGTGAGTAAGCGTCCGGATGTGGATGCAACAGTCAATCTAGCATTGTCAAAATTTGGTTCGGTCGACATCGTTGTCAACAATGCGGGTTTTACACACAAAAACCAGCCCTTTTTGAATGTAGACGAGGCGACCTTTGATCGTTGCTTTGATGTCAATGTGAAAGCTATTTATCACATGATCAACGCCGTAGTGCCAATGATGCGCGCTAAAAAATCAGGCTGCATCATCAATGTTGGCTCAACCGCAGGGATTCGCCCACGCCCTGGTTTGTCCTGGTACAACGCCTCAAAAGGCGCAGCTAACCTACTTTCCAAGTCACTGGCCGTCGAACTTGCGCCAGACAACATTCGCGTCAATGTGATCTGCCCGGTGATGGGTGACACAGGCATGTTGGGAGACTTTATGGGTGTGCCTGACACACCGGAGAATCGTGCGAAATTTATCGCAACGATTCCGATGGGCAGGCTCAGTACCCCTCGTGATATCGCAAATGCTGCCGTCTTCCTGGCGTCAGAAGAAGCATCATTCCTTACGGGCGTTGAATTGCCCGTAGACGGTGGCCGTACCGTTTAATATCAGTTCTGCATCATCCTTGCCGGGCAGTTTTTTGCAACGCAGCAAGCGTGGCAATCCCTGCTTCGGCAAGTGCCAGTAATTCATTCAACTCATGACGGTCAAACGTGTGCCCCTCAGCAGTGCCCTGCACTTCGACATAGCGTCCTGCGCCCGTCATGACAACGTTCATGTCCGCATCACAGCCTGAGTCCTCAGGATAATCAAGGTCAAGCACGGCACGTCCGTCAACCATCCCAACAGACACTGCTGCGACCGAATCCTTGAGAGGCTGGCTGCTGATCAGACCTTGCTTGAGCAAACCATCCACCGCATCAGCGACCGCGATCCAGGCGCCAGTAATGCTCGCACAACGCGTTCCACCGTCGGCCTGCAGCACGTCGCAATCAATCTGTATCGTGCGCTCCCCCAACGCTGTCATATCCATCACTGCGCGCAGGCTACGACCGATCAGTCTCTGGATTTCCTGTGTACGTCCGGACTGCTTACCGCGTGCAGCCTCGCGATCGCTGCGGGTATGGGTAGCGCGCGGCAACATGCCGTATTCCGCAGTCACCCAGCCCTGCCCTTTACCTTTCAGGAAAGGCGGGACTTTTTCAAGTACGCTAGCAGTACAAAGCACTTGCGTCTCACCCATAGAAATAAGTACCGAACCCTCTGCATAACGGGTAAATTGGCGCTGGATCTTTACTGTACGTAAATCATTCAGACCACGTCCCGATGGACGAGCAACGCTTGAGCGAGTGTTTGAATTTGGCACGAATACATTCTCTACAAATATGATGGTTAAAAAATGAAACAACATCACCTTAGTATACGCAGCAAATCATCCGTAGCGCTTGCGATCACCCTGCTCTTGCAGACATCTTGCTGGGCACAGACGCCCGCAACGGCCACGAATACCGCCGTTACGCGTTACGACAATACGCTTGAGATTTTTCAGCCAGTGATTCGCACGGGTGGCATGGTGGCGAGCGAGCAACACCTGGCATCGTCCGCGGGGGCTGAGATGCTGCGCGCGGGAGGCAACGCTGTTGACGCAGCCGTTGCGGTCGGTTTTGCATTGGCCGTTGTATTGCCCAATGCGGGTAATCTTGGTGGTGGCGGGTTTATGTTGATTCATGACGCCAAGACAAAATCTAACGTCGCGCTCGATTTCCGAGAAATCGCACCTGCGAATGCTTCACGTGACATGTATCTAGATACCAGCGGTAAAGTCATCGAAGGAAAATCCACACGCACACCTTATTCTGTTGGTATCCCCGGCTCGGTCGCAGGACTTACGCAAGCATTAGCCGAACATGGCTCACTGCCACTTGCGCAAGTCATCGCCCCAGCAATAAAACTCGCCAGCGAAGGCTTTGCTGTCAGTCCAGTGCTTGCAGAATTATTCCTTATCCAGCGCACGCATCTTGAGCGCTGGCCGGCAACACGGGCCGCTTTCTTTAAGCACATAGATAGCTCGCAAACCTGTGCACTAGACCAATGTCCTCTCTCAGCTATCCGCACTTACCAGGCGGGCGAAAAGCTCGTGCAAAAGGATCTCGCACAAACACTGACCATTATTTCAAATCAAGGCGCACAGGGTTTTTACACGGGGACTGTGGCTGAAAAAATTGTCAATTCACTCAAAGGCGCTGATCAGCCGCTTACGCTTGCAGATCTCGCTCAGTACAAAACAGAGGTGCGCAAACCCGTTGAAGGTCAGTACAGGGGCGTGCAGATTCTCTCAATGCCACCACCGAGTTCGGGTGGAATTCACCTGATACAGATGCTCAATTTACTAGAGCGCTATCCGCTTAAACAATATGGCTCAGGGAGCGCCCAAAGCATCCACCTGATGGCTGAAAGCGCAAGACTGGCCTACGCTGACCGCGCCGAGCACCTGGGTGATCCAGCCTTTGTCAAAGTGCCGCAAGCGGGCCTGATATCAAAAAAATACGCGGACGAATTATCTGTAAAAATTAATCCACAGCGCATGACACCCAGCGCTCAGGTTAAAGCTGGCAATCCTGTTCCCTACGAAAGCGATCAGACGACACACTTTTCAGTCATGGACGCGCAAGGTAATGTTGTCAGCTGTACTTACACCCTCAACCTGAGTTTTGGCTCTGGTATCGTAGCGGCGGGTACAGGGGTGTTACTCAACAACGAAATGGATGATTTTTCAGTCAAACCAGGCGTACCCAATGCTTTTGGACTTGTTGGTGGGGATGCCAACGCGGTAGCGCCTGGCAAGCGACCACTCAGCTCTATGACACCTGTCATTCTCATGCGCGACGGCAAACCGTGGATTGCAACAGGATCACCTGGCGGTGCCCGCATCATCACGACAGTTTTACAAAATATCGTCAACGTAATTGATTTTGATATGAACATCGCCGAGGCCGCCTCTGTGCCGCGGATGCACCATCAGTGGACACCTGATTTCATTCGTGTTGAAAGAGGCTACAGTCCCGATACGATCAAATTGCTTGAGTCAATGGGGCATACCGTTAAAGTCATGCCTACAATGGGACGCATACAAACAGTACAACGGACCGGCAATCTTTTTATGGGTGCCTCTGACCCACGTAACCCCGATGGTGCGCCGGTCGGCATTGATCAAAACAAGTAATCACAGGTATTGAGTCAAACATGACAGCAAGCATGACAGCATTTGGTAATGGGAAAGTAGTCGGAGATTTTGGCTCAGTCTCGATCGAGATAAAAACGGTCAACAGTCGATATCTCGATATTCAGTTTCGGATGCCAGATGAACTAAGACTTGCAGAGCAACCGATCCGTGAGCTTCTTGCTAAGAGCCTGACAAGGGGTAAAGTCGAAGTCCGCGCGAGTTTTTCACGCACTCAAGCAGCCGCTGAGCAACGATTAAGCGAAACCGTACTCACACGCATTAGCGAGCAACTTGAATTAGTACGACGTGTACTGCCTGAGACACAATCCCCTCGCCTGCCTGAAATCCTCAGTTGGTCTGACCAGCAAAATAGTAGTGTCGATCCTGAGGTATGGGCGCAAGCCTGTATAGCGGCGCTTCATCCGGCGCTTGAGCAACTGGTTGATGGACGACTGCGCGAAGGCGCGCGTCTCGCACAAACCATGCTTGACACCGCCAATGATGTGCGTGCGATCGTCGATCTTGTGGAGACCCACATGCCGAACTTGCTGCAAACACAACGGGATAAACTCGCGACGAAACTTAAAGAGACCATTCAGAACGCATTCCCAAGCGGCTTTACGCATATTTCAGGGACGGAGTTATCTGAGCGCATTGCGAGCGAGTCAAGTCTGTTTGCGTTACGTATTGATGTCGCCGAGGAGCTAGCCAGACTTAAATCCCATCTGACCGAGCTTGAGTTTTTATTAAATAAAGACTCGGCGCTGGCTAAACAAAAAACCTCTGCAAAAAACACCGGCAGTACTGGTAAGAGACTTGATTTTCTCTTTCAGGAAATGAACCGCGAGGCCAATACACTTGGCTCTAAAGCGGGGAGTTTGGACATGACACGTGCCGCGATGGATTTAAAGCTGCTCATTGAACAAATGCGTGAACAAGCGATGAACATCGAATAATATATTTATGAATACATTAGCACTACATACATACTTAAAATAATTAGGAGACAAAAATGTGGGAACAAAGTGAACGCTATCCGGATCCTCGTGTCGTATCACTCGATCCGTCTTTTGATCAATACCGTCTAGCCCTAGCCTCGGTTGAGCGTATTGCGACAGGATTTCGCTGGACCGAAGGTCCTGTATGGTTTGGCGATGGTCGTTTTTTATTATTCAGCGACATTCCGAACAACCGAATCATGAAATGGGAAGAAGAAACCGGTGAGGTTAGCGTCTTTCGAAAGCCTTCTAATTTTGCGAATGGTCACACGCGTGATCGTCAAGGCAGACTGGTCTCTTGTGAACATGGGCGTCGTGTGACCCGAACAGAATATGACGGATCAATCACAGTGCTCTGCGATGCGTTTGAAGGTAAACCCCTTAACGCACCCAATGATCTGGTTGTGAAATCTGATGGTTCAGTATGGTTCACTGACCCGCCATTTGGCATCCTTGCAAATTATGAAGGTGTCAAAGCGCCCGTCGAGCAACCCCACTCGGTCTACAGGATTGATGGTGTGACGGGTGACGTCATACGCCTGATCGACGATCTCAAAGGTCCCAATGGTTTATGTTTTTCGCCCGACGAACTTACGCTGTATGTCATAGAATCACGCGGCATGCCCAATCGTCTGATTCATGCCTACGACGTTGCCAACGATGGTCTCAGCGTAAATAATCGTCGCGTATTCCTCGATGCGGGTGCAGGAACGATTGACGGAATGCGCGCGGATATCGATGGCAATCTCTGGTGCGGCTGGGGCATGGGTAGTGCTGAAATGGATGGCGTGAGAATCGTTAATCCTCAAGGCAAAATCATCGGTCGTATTGATTTGCCTGAACGATGCGCCAACCTGTGTTTCGGTGGACGCATGCGAAACAGGCTGTTCATGGCTTCATCGCATTCTGTCTATTCGCTCTACGTTAATACACAGGGTGCGCCGGGCGGTTAAAGAGACCGCGGTTCAATGAAATCCTATCAGCCGCGCACCGCGGCGGCTGCTTGCAAAAAGTCGTGCAATAACGGGGTGTCGTCCAGCACACCCTGTGCGGGCTGATGAAGCTCTGGATGCCATTGCACAGCAGCGATATATTGATCACCGGATAATCTGATTGCCTCGATCACGCCGTCTTCGGGACAGATGGCTTCGACTGTAAATCCCGATGCAAGCTTATTGATTCCCTGATGATGAATACTGTTTATTTTTGCAGATGCAGACTGCCCCAACAGTTGTTCCATTTTTGAACCAGGAACGATCTCCAATCCATGGAAAAGATGTTCATATAGCTCACGATCCTGGTGAGTCTGGGCATCTTTCGCCTGCGTAAGTAAGTCTTGAAAAAGCGTTCCACCAAAGGCTACGTTTATTAACTGTAAGCCGCGACAAATACCAAATACTGGTTTGCCAACAGCTACAAAAGCGCGCAACAATTCAAGTTCATATGCATCTCGCCTGGCATCGCCATTCCATTCCGGTTTGACCGCTGACTCACCATAATGTCCTGGCCATATATCAGCACCACCATGCAACACCAGACCATCA
>CAIPID010000237.1 GCA_903865015.1 uncultured beta proteobacterium
AGTCAGATCTCCTGAATCAGTTTCCTGACCAAAGGCGATCGTCGCACGGTAGCCTTTATCCGCATTGAGCATAGTGCCGGAAATCTTGGTGGCACGGCCCATACAGCACACCAGCAAACCCGTCGCAAAGGGATCAAGAGTTCCGGTGTGTCCGGCCTTTTGAGCATCCATCGCGCGTTTCGCACGCTGCAGCGCATGATTACTCGATAAGCCAACCGGTTTATCGAGCAACAACACTCCATCAAGCACGCGTCCGCGTCGCTGCTTAGCCATCGTCAAATTCCAGAAATAAGACGATAGCCCTTAAGGCTTGTCTAAAGGCTCGTCAGGGACGCCGGCATACTGACCGGGCAAGTTCGCTTGATCGATCAAAGCCGACATGGCAATACCATGCTTGAGCTGAGGATCATGAAAAAAATGCAGGGTCGGCACGGTGTGAATGTGCAAAAGCTTAAATAATAATGAATGGAACCAGCCCGCCTTCTCAGTAAGAAGACTTTGAGCCTGTTGGACTTCTGCGCCCAGGACTGTGTAGTAAATCTTGGCGTGCGCATAGTCAGCGGTCAGTTCAATTCCTGACAACGTGATCAATCCAGCGCGACTCATATCGACTTCGCGCTGAATGATGATGGCCAGATCCTTGAGGATCTGGTCTGCCAGGCGTACATTACGACCTGGCGCTGTTTTTTGCTTATGTCGACTCATCTGATCATTTAGAGTGTGCGAGCCACTTCTTTGATTTCAAAGATCTCAAGCTGATCGCCAACTTGCAAGTCATTATTGTTGCGCAGTGTAATACCGCAATCAAAGCCTGACTTCACTTCTTTGACATCATCTTTAAATCGACGCAATGACTCGAGGTAACCTGTCCAATGGACAACGTTGCCACGCAGCAGTCTGACTTGTGAATCACGACGCACCAGACCTTCGGTGACCATACAGCCCGCGACGGTACCAATGCGTGAGATCGTATAGACCTCGCGGATTTCAACCATGCCGATGACTTCTTCGCGTTTCTCAGGGGCCAACATGCCAGACATCGCAAGTTTGACTTCGTCTACCGCGTCATAAATGATGTTGTAGTAACGGACATCAACGCCGTTATTTTCTGCAAGCTTTTTGGAACTGGCGTCAGCACGTACGTTAAAGCCGATGATGACCGCACCCGAAGCAATGGCAAGGTTAACGTCGCTCTCAGAGATACCGCCCACGGCAGCATGCACGACCTGAACACGCACTTCGTCAGTGGAAAGCTTGACCAGCGAAGTGACCAGCGCCTCTTGCGAACCCTGAACATCGGTCTTGACAATCAGTGACAGGGTCTGTGAACCCTCGGTCACGTTTTCAAACATCGACTCAAGCTTGGCTGCCTGTTGGCGAGCGAGCTTCACGTCACGGAATTTACCTTGACGGAACAATGCGATTTCACGTGCACGACGCTCGTCTGCCAGGGACATCAACTCGTCACCCGCTGCAGGGACTTCTGTCAGACCCTGAATTTCTACAGGGATTGATGGACCAGCCGACTGAATAGGCTTGCCGTTCTCATCGAGCATTGCGCGCACGCGGCCGTAGCTTGCACCAGCCAGCACCACGTCACCACGATGCAGCGTACCGCTTTGAACCAGAATGGTTGCAACCGGACCACGACCCTTATCCAGGCGGGCTTCGATGACGATACCTTTAGCAGGAGCATCAACAGCTGCTTTGAGCTCAAGAACTTCAGCCTGCAACAGCACGTTTTCAAGCAGAGCATCAATGCCCTCACCTGTTTTAGCGCTCACCTGAACAAAGGGCACATCGCCACCGTATTCTTCGGGAACGACTTCTTCAACAACCAATTCTTGCTTGACACGCTCTGGGTTTGCACCAGGTTTGTCGATTTTGTTAACAGCCACCACCAGCGGTACACCCGCAGCTTTAGCGTGGTGGATGGCTTCGCGAGTCTGTGGCATCACACCATCGTCGGCCGCGACAACCAGGATCACCAGATCGGTTGCTTTTGCACCACGGGCACGCATTGCTGTAAAGGCTTCGTGACCAGGGGTGTCGAGGAATGTCACCATTCCGCGTTCTGTTTGGACGTGATAGGCACCGATGTGCTGTGTAATTCCGCCGGCTTCGCCAGAAGCAACTTTTGCACGACGGATATAGTCGAGCAGCGATGTCTTACCATGGTCAACGTGCCCCATGACAGTCACGACCGGTGCGCGTGGCATCAGCTGGACATCTTCGTGTGGCGCTTCTTCGTCGAGGAAAGCCTCTGGATCGTCAAGCTTGGCGGCAATCGCCTTATGGCCGAGTTCTTCGACCACAATCATGGCTGTTTCCTGGTCCAGGACCTGGTTGATTGTCACCATCTGACCTAATTTCATCAGATGTTTGATGACCTCACCGGCTTTGACCGACATCTTGTGTGCCAGATCGGCAACACTGATGGTCTCAGGCACATGGATTTCACGTGCGATGAATTCAATGGGTGCGGGCTCGCGACGATCCTGCGTTTGCGCAGTATTCGAACCACGTCCACCTTTTTTACCACCCGCCTTGCCCTTACCACCCGCACGCCAGCCATCGCGGCCAGGCGCCGCAGGCGCGTCGCGCTTTTCGGCAGGTTTTTTACGTGAGGCATCATCTGACCAGGTCGATGAAACTTCGCCGGACTTGATGACTTTTTTGCCCGCTGCGTCAGTTGCACCTTCTTTCTTGGCGCCTTTGGCAGCAGCAGCTGCAGGTTTATGCAATGTGCCTGACAAGGCGGCAGCGTCTGGTTCTGGCGCTTTAATTACTTTACGTGGACGGTTAAGCATGTCACGCAACGCTGCGGCTTCGGCCTCAGACGCGCGGCGTGCTTCGTCACGCACGGCACCATCAACAGGTGCTGTAACGGCAGGAGGTGTCGCGCGACCACGTAAGGGCTTAGTCCACTTTGCAGGTTCTGCAGGGACCGCGGCGGCAGCAGCCGTTGCAGGTGAAGTAACTGCTGCATCAAACGCTTCAACATCTTGAGCGACATCCGCTGAAGCTTCAACAGCGACAGACACTGATTGGTCAACATCACTACTCACAACATCGGTTTGTACTTTTACTGACTCAACAGGCGCCGACTCGACCATAGATTGAGCGGCTTGTTGAGCCGCTGCAGCTACGGGTTCGACAGAGGCCTCTTGCAAGGGAGCCTGTGGCTCTTCCTGCGAGGGAGCGATCGCCTGGGCGCCAGTCTCTGATTGGGCATGCTCAACAGGAGCAGCAACAGATTCAAGAGGCTTCTGATCTTCGGCGACAGAAGTTGCAGAGGTTTGATCCGCTGCGCTGTCTGAAGCCTGCGACGCATCAGAAGCAACTGTGGACGCCTCAACGGCTAAAGGTGTAACTGTATTTGCATCAGACGCGATATTGACATCGTGTTCCAAACCAGACTGCACAACTGGCTCAGCAGGTGCGCCATCCACAGCGTCTGGCGTATCGCGTTTAACGAATACGCGCTTTTTACGAACTTCGACCTGAATGGTTCTTGATTTGCCAGTTCCGTCAGCCTGACGGATTTCAGAAGTCTGGCGACGTGTCAGAGTAATTTTCTTACCCTCTGTCGCGCCATGTGAACGACGCAAAGACTCAAGCAGCCTGGCTTTATCGCTGTCCGTGACATTGTCTTCCACCGAATTAAGCTCGACACCCGCCGAACGCAACTGATCCAGCAGCACGTTAGCAGGCATTTTCAGCTCGATGGCGAACTGGGCGACTGTATTACTCGACATTAGGCTCTCTCTTACCTTTTTACAGCGTTACAACTTCAAGCAGATCAATAATCAAAAGGATTATTTCTCTTCAAACCAATGCGCACGGGCTGCCAGGATCATCTGGCCAGCAGCGGCCTCATCAATACCAACCATTTCAGACAATTCGTCCGTTGCAAGCTCTGCAAGATCATCACGTGTGTGAATTTCGTTTGCGGCAAGCTTGGCTAACAATTCTGGTGTCATACCTTCGAGGGTATTCAGATCCAGCGCTGTTTCGACACGCTCTTCCTGCGCAATTGCTTCGGTAAGCAGTGCATTGCGAGCACGAGTGCGCAGCTCATTAATCGTATCCTCATCAAAGGACTCTATCTCAAGCAATTCCTGCATCGGCACATACGCGATTTCTTCGAGGCCGGTAAAGCCCTCGTCGATCAGAATATCGGCGACTTCTTCGTCAACATCAAGTCGGCTCATGAAGGTCGCGCGCAGTGCTGAGCGCTCCAACTCCTGACGATTTTGACTTTCTTCAGGCGTCATGATGTTAATTTGCCAGCCGGTCAACTCGGAAGCAAGACGGACGTTTTGTCCTTTTGAACCAATGGCCTTGGGCAGATTTTCTTCGTCGACCACGACATCCATGGCATGACGATCTTCGTCAACAACGATCGACTCGACGTTTGCAGGTGCCAGAGCACCAATCACAAACTGAGCGGGGTCTTCAGACCATAATACGATATCAACCTGCTCGCCGCCGAGTTCGTTACGAACCGCAGTCACGCGCGAACCGCGCATACCTACACACGTACCGATCGGATCAATACGTTTGTCATAGGCAACGACAGCTATCTTTGCACGCACACCAGGATCACGGGCAGCACCTTTAATCTCAAGCAAACCCTGCTCGATTTCGGGGACCTCGTTTTCGAACAGTTGCTGGATAAATTCAGGCGCTGTACGGGACAAAATAACCTGCTGACCACGGGCAGTACGATCAACCTTCAGCACCCAGGCGCGAACACGATCGCCCACGCGCAGATTTTCTTTAGGGATCATTTCGCTGCGCGGCAAACGTGCTTCTATTTTGCCGGTCTCGATGATTACATCGCCTTTGTCCATGCGCTTGATTGAGCCGGAAATAATGCTTTCGCCACGATCAAGAAAGTCATTGAGAACCTGCTCGCGCTCTGCGTCGCGAATGCGCTGCAAGATGGCCTGCTTGGCAGCCTGCGCACCGATACGACCGAACTCGAGCGGCTCAAGCGCCTCTTCGATGTACTCGCCGACTTCGATGTCAGAGACAATTTCCTGGGCATCGGACAGCATTTCCTGCTGATCAGGTTCTTGCAAACCCGCATCATCAGGAACAACCAGCCAACGACGAAAACCATCGTGCTCGCCAGTTGTACGATTGACCGAGACACGAATATCCGCGTCTTCCTTGAAGCGTTTTTTCATCGCTGATGCCAAAGCACCCTCGAGAGCATCAAACACCACATCACGCGTGACGTTTTTTTCACGCGCTAATGCGTCTACCAAAAGAAGAATTTCGCGACTCATCGCTTTTTGCCCTTGAAATCC
>CAIPID010000238.1 GCA_903865015.1 uncultured beta proteobacterium
GAAGTGACTTATGGTCGCATTCCTGCCGGTTCAGTCGTTGTGTCTGGCAACCTGCCTTCAGCCGATGGTAAATACAGTTTGTATTGCGCAGTGATCGTCAAACGTGTGGATGAAAAAACTCGCGCAAAAACCAGCATTAACGAATTACTTCGCGACTAAATTGACGTCTGGGTGGTCGTACACTGACCACCCAAAAATCACCACTAGATCATGCTTATTACCGTCTACGGCATTCCCAATTGCGGCAGCGTACAAAAAGCACGAACATGGCTAGCTGCGCAGGAACTCGCCTACGAATTTCACGACTTTAAAAAAGCAGGCCTCAGCAAAGAGATCATCGCTACATGGTTGAAAGTCGTTTCGTGGGAAATACTCGTCAATAAAAAAGGAACCACCTGGCGCGGCTTGCCTGATGCCACCAAAGCATCAATCACCAACGCCGCTAGTGCAACCCAATTAATGCTGGAAAATCCCAGCGTGATCAAACGTCCCGTGCTGTGCCAAGGTAAAACCGTGCTGATCGGTTTTGATGAGGCTATCTACCAAGAACAACTACGCTAATGAGCAAGACACTCGCACTCACCGAAGAACTTATTTCACTGCATTCCGTGACGCCCGCCGATGGCGGTTGCCAGTTAAAAATGGCAGAACGCCTGACACCCTTAGGCTTTACGTGCGAGACCATAGCATCCGGCGACGTCACTAATTTGTGGGCGCGCCGTGGTACGGCACAGCCCTTATTAGTATTTGCCGGACATACCGATGTCGTGCCCACCGGCCCGCTGGCGCAATGGACCTCCGATCCTTTCAAACCCACGCATCGTGATGGCAAACTGTATGGCCGTGGCGCTGCGGATATGAAAACTTCGCTGGCTGCCATGATAGTGGCCGTAGAAGAATTCGTGGCAGCCCATCCGGATCATCAGGGTTCCATAGGTTTTCTGATTACGAGTGATGAAGAAGGTCCCGCCATCGACGGCACCGTCATCGTCTGCAATCAGCTCAAGGCGCGTGGCGAACAACTGGACTACTGCATTGTGGGTGAACCCACTTCGGTGAGCAAGATTGGCGACATGATCAAGAACGGCCGACGCGGCACCATGTCGGGCAAGTTAGCCATCAAAGGCATACAAGGTCATATCGCCTATCCGCACATGGCGAAAAATCCAATTCATCTCGCCATGCCTGCACTGGCAGAACTCAGCAGCATGCGATGGGACGAGGGCAATGAGTATTACCTGCCGACGTCCTGGCAAATGTCGAATATCCACGCTGGCACCGGTGCATCGAATGTGATTCCCGGCGAGTGTGTGGTTGATTTCAATTTCCGTTTCTCTACAGCGAGTACGGTCGAAGGCCTGCAACAACGTGTGCATGCCACCCTCGACCAGTATGGATTGGAATACGATCTGAAATGGACGGTAGGCGGACTACCCTTCCTCACCCCTGTGGGCGAACTCAGCAATGCGCTCACCGCGGCGATTAAAAGCGAGACGGGTCGTGATACAGAACTATCGACAAGCGGCGGTACCTCCGATGGTCGCTTCATCGCGCAAATCTGCCCGCAAGTTGTTGAATTCGGACCGACCAATGCCAGCATTCATAAAATAGATGAGCATGTCGCATTGGAAGAAATTGAACCACTGAAAAATATCTACCGGCGCACCTTAGAAAATTTACTGATGTAAATTATTTAGTCTCTCATTTAGCAAACAGGCAGAAACCTAACTGCACTGTTTGTTACAGAGCTCCTTTCACTATTTATTGAAAGGAGCTCACATGAGCCTACCACCAGTAACAACCGTTCAACAACCGATCACACCAGTCACTACAACGGTAATTAATCCAAGCAGTTCAAGTCAAGCTGCACCTCCAGCACTACGCACTCGCCCAGCGGGTTGGCATGCAAAATTATTTGGATTCGACTGGAATAGACGTGCGGATCAACACAAATACTTAGTCAAAAGTGGTTTGCCCGAAGTACATGCCGCCATCATGAATGATGACTGGGACCTGGCGCTAGAACTCATCTGCCCGGAAGATTTGGGCCTGCACTGGTTACCGCCCGCATCGCAACGTCCTTCTAAAAAAAATAATTCAGGTTTAGATACGCCCAACTGGGCCTTTGAATTAGAGAGTCAAGATAAAGCTGTACGTAACCATGCCATCCTACAGATGGCGCTTTACGCCAACACCATAACAAGCACCGGCGACAACTGCCTTTACGGTGCAAATCTGCTGACTTTATGTTTATTAAAGCCTGCTCGCCCGGATGTTATGCAGCATGTCATCAACCTTGCCAAGACTCAGGCTCCGCACTATCTCAATCTGCCGGATGCCATAGGTCGAACCCCACTTTGGGTCGCAATAGAAAACCAAGATCAAGCCAGCGTGCAGCTATTACTCAAAGCGGGGGCTAATCCTCTACAGGATTGCGAATTTTCTGCGGAAGGTGAACCGAAATCGCCTTTATCTTTTGCTGCAAAATACGCCAATAAGGAATTTTTTAGAGATCTGGTGCGCGCCATGATCGATCATGTAGAAAATTTTACTCCCTATGATTTTAATAAAGATCCACTCTTTATCAGCCGCTGGGCATCAGGTCATTCTTCAGAAGATGTGCTGTGGCTGGCAGATCAGCTGGAAGTAGTAAGAGGCCCCCTGCTTTGCTGCAAAGATTTGTCTGGCACTAGCTACTTCTATCGCTCGGTGATCGATGGATCATTAGATAAAAAAATCGCTAGTGGCAATGAGGATTTAATTGAATGGCTAAAGACCTTAGATATTTCTTCGGGATCCTATTACGAACTTGAATCATCTCCGCTATATGCAGCTGCATCAGTCACTTCAATTCCGAGCTACCTTAAGCTGGCTGATTTTTTATTGGAAAAAATCAATGAAAATCCAGAAGAAAATAATTCAGAAAAATTTACACGAGAAGTTTATGAAAATTTCCTGCTCAGCCGGACAGCGGAAGAAATAGACTTATTTTTAGAAAAATATAATGAAGATTCTCCAGAGTTGGATGAGGATGACAAACTTGAACAAAAAAATGAATTAATGCAGTATCAATATAAAGTTCTATTAAGAAGTCAGCATACGCTTAGCTTTAATAATTACGCTCGCCTTGTGAAAAGTGTTTGGCCATTTATATCAGATGAGGAAAAAAATACATTGTTTTTAGATGCGGCAACCAGAGCCGATGATCGTATGGATTTAGTGTTTGGCATGCTTGATTGTGCTCTCGACATTAGCACCGTAGAAAGCATTTTACAAAGAGCAGCATCCATTGGTAATGCAAGAGCATTCGAATTTGCAGCAGATCGTTCGTTTAAGATGGGCTGGGTACTTGAATCACTGAAGGCTGGCAATGACGTGGGTCACGGAATGTTGTACTGGGCACTAACAGCCGGCAGCCTGAAGTGGGTAGATAAATTGATAGCTGCAGGTCTTAAGCTACAAAATATCATTTCCAGCTCTGATTCGTATATCAGCATACTGGCCGACCTTGACCCGCAAAGCTTAGCAAACAAGTTAAAAGGTCTTGAAAATAAAATTACCCCTCGAATGATTGACCATGCCCGCACCGAAGCAGGTAAACAAGCACTGACCGCGCTAATACCAAAAGTAACTAATAACAGTTGAGCTAAGTAAGTGCTGAATAAATCAGCATCTCTAGTAGCTTAATTTAGGCATAACACCGGAATTGCCATAGCATCAAGGCAATTCCGGCATCCTGACGGTTTGATTGA
>CAIPID010000239.1 GCA_903865015.1 uncultured beta proteobacterium
CTGTTTTTATTAGGTGTGGGCTGGAACTTTTTATTTACAGGTTCAACCACACTCGCCATCTCTGCCTACAGGCCAGAGGAGAAAGACAAGGCGCAAGGTGCGATTAACTTTTTTGTTTTCAGCACCATGGCGATCACCTCGTTTAGCTCAGGTGCATTGGTTACCACGCAAGGCTGGGAACTACTGAATTTCGGTTCTATAGTTCCTGTCGCCTTGATAGGTTGCGCTTTGATATGGCTGGTAATTAAAAGACGTTCACCCACCAAACCATCACGTTCGCATTAAAGGGTTTGGGGTAGGCTGAGCAACCCTTCGCAGCAAATTTCGATCGGTGTGGTGAAAGGGCTCAGTCTGCCCTTTGATCATGAGCACCGTATCCTCTGCGTAGCCCCATGTCCCATCATCGTTAATGGTGACTTTGATTTTGAACTCGACCGTCTTAAATGCGTAATCCAAAAAAGGAGAGGAGCAAATTCCGAAATTAGGATCTGTGTGGTCGGCGGACAACTCAAACTCTTGAGCGTTTGCCTGTGCCTTGCCAGACGACATGACCACCTGACCGCGAGGAATGGTTAAGGTATGAATCACTGTCCCTGTCGCAGGCTCCCAAAGCCAGTAGCCCACTTGCTCATGATAAGTTTTAACCTGATTAGGCTTGGTGATATGGGTGTGATAGCGTAAACCGTATAAGAGCTGAGGCCCATTGGTCTGCGGATCGATCGGTTGCAATTCGATCCTTTCAACAAAAGCCTGCGTTTTAGGGCCTGCTGCCTTAGGTTTGACATCCACTCCACGCTCTCCCTCCCAGACCCCGGCCATTGGGGCCAAGGGCCCAAGATTTTTAAGCGTATCGATATCAAGCGGTTCAGGTTCGGTATAAATATCTTTTGGGAAATCGCTCATACTTTCTCGTGATATTAATTTGATGAATGAGTCATGCTTTACATGGATAACAATTAAGAATCAAACACCTTCGACAATGCGAATATCTCTCTCTGCCGCGCCCGTACCCAACGCATCCAACGCGGCCTTGTAACCGGGGCTGTTATATGCGGCCAAGGCGGCTTCGACGCTTTCAAATTCAATCAGCACAGTACGTTGTTTGAGTCCAGCTTCTTTGGTTGCAGCAGCTTCGCTACGTGCAAGGAATTTTCCACCTGCAGCTGTTAAGGCTGGTCCAGCAAGTTTGGCGTAGGCCGCCAATGCTTCGGGATTTGAAATTGAACGATAGTTACTAATCCAGTATGCGCATGCCATGTTTGTGTCTCCAGAATGTGAAAATAGAATTACATTAATCAATCCAGTATAAATCAGTATATATACTGATCAATGGCGATGGGTATCGTCCATTATTTACATGCATTTGATGCCTTAAAACAATCAAAATGGAATCTCACATGCTTGAACGATTTTTTCACCTCAAAGCTCACAACACAGACGTACAAACAGAAATTACTGCAGGACTGACAACATTCCTGACGATGTCGTTCATCTTGTTTGTAAATCCCGCAATCCTTTCCGCTACCGGGATGGATCGCGATGCTGTATTTGTTGCGACGTGTCTCGCTGCGGCATTAGGAACCCTTATTATGGCCTTTGTTGCAAACTGGCCGATTGGCATGGCGCCAGGTATGGGACTCAACGCCTTTTTTGCCTTTGGTGTCGTTGGCGCGATGGGGTTTACCTGGCAACAAGCACTCGGAGCAGTGTTTATTTCTGGGCTGATTTTTTTATTTTTAACACTCACAGGCATACGGAGCTGGCTGATTGCTGGTATGCCGCAATCTTTACGCAGCGCAGTGGTTGCTGGCATCGGGCTTTTTCTGGCGATTATCGCGTTAAGCAATGCAGGCATCGTCGTCGCAAGCGAAGCAACAAAAGTCACCTTGGGTAACTTGCATGCTCCAGTAGCTATATATGCGATGCTGGGGTTTCTCATTATCGCTACCCTTGACGCATTGAATATTCGTGGCGCAATATTAATTGGCATTATTGCTGTGACAGGGCTGTCTACCGCTCTTGGCCACAATGAATTTCATGGTTTTTTCTCTGCCCCACCAAGTTTGCTGCCAACCTTCATGCAAATGGATGTTATGGGTGCACTAAAAGGTGGGTTAATCAGCGTTATTCTTGTTTTTGTACTCGTTGAATTATTTGATGCGACGGGAACACTGATTGGTGTTGCCAACCGCGCAAACCTGATGCCCCAAGGCAAACCAAATAATCTCGGGCGCGCGCTTATAGCGGACAGCACAGCGATTATCGCTGGCGCCGTGTTGGGGACTAGTAGCACAACTGCTTATATTGAAAGCGCAGCAGGCGTACAGGCCGGTGGGCGCACGGGTTTGACGGCCTTGACGATCAGCCTACTCTTTCTTGCCGCGCTGGTGATCTCACCGCTGGCCGGATCCGTTCCGGCGTATGCAACCGCACCAGCTTTACTCTATGTCGCGGGCCTGATGATGAAAGAGCTCGCCGCGATCGAATGGAGTGATGTGACCGAAGCAACACCCGCTGCAATCATGGCACTCGTCATGCCATTTACTTATTCGATCGCAAACGGGGTCGCTTTCGGATTCATCAGCTACGTAGCATTAAAGTTAACCACTGGAAAAATCGCGAGTATTCATCCTGCCACCTGGTTAGTCGCGATTTTATTTATTCTTAAATACGCATTATTTTGAAGTAAACCGTTAGACTTCGAACCAGACTGCAGAGATACATCCGCAGCAATATAAACGAGACAAAATGAATTCAAAATTTAATAAAAA
This sequence comes from uncultured beta proteobacterium, assembly GCA_903865015.1. Classification (GTDB taxonomy): domain Bacteria; phylum Pseudomonadota; class Gammaproteobacteria; order Burkholderiales; family Burkholderiaceae_B; genus Zwartia. The sequence continues at coordinate 2,772 of CAIPID010000239.1, forward strand.
AAGAGCGCGATTACAAATTGCGGCACTGATCGGTGCGTTTGTCCTGACTGCTTCTTGCGCCACTACAACGCAGGCTCAAAGCAATACGGCTGCCTTTCCTAACCGTCCCATTAAACTTGTTGTGCCTTACCCTCCAGGCGGAGGAGCCGACACACTGGCCAGGCTGGTCGCAACAGGCATGTCTGCCAAGCTCGCTCAACCGGTTGTGATTGAAAATAAACCCGGTGGCAACACTGCTATCGCCACGGAATACGTCGCCAACCAGGCACCAGATGGATATACGCTGCTCTACGTAGCCTCGGCGTTCACGATCAATCCTAGCCTGTACAAGCTTCGCTATTCAACCACCAAAGACTTTGCTCCCGTTGCATTGATCGCACTCATTCCTTTCGTCATTGAAACAAACACACAGTCCCCGATCCGTTCCGTACAAGAATTGATTACAGAAGCTAAAAAACGACCCGGCCAATTAAGTTACGCGACATACGGAACCGGAAGTCCCGTTCATCTTGCAGCAGAACTTTTCCAGTTGATGACAGACACCAAGTTATTACACGTACCTTATAAAGGGAGCGCGCCTGGACTGACGGATTTAATGGGAGGCCAAGTTGATCTGGCGTTTGGTAGCATCGAGCCGTCTTTGCAATTGATGCGAAATCAAAAAATACGACCACTTGCGGTGACAACGACCAAACGCATATCCGCTGCACCAGAGATACCGACCGTCGCGGAAAGTGGGGTGCCGGGTTTTGAGACGATAGGGTGGAACGGTATCGTTGCCCCGGCTCATACGCCAAAGACAATTGTCGATCGTCTGAATACCGTAATCAACCAGGTGATACAGGAGCCCGCCATGATGGCAAAACTATCCGCGCAAGGCGTTGAACTCGATATCAAAACGCCTGAAGCACTGACCGTCATGATTGAAACTGAAATCAATAAATGGGATGCACTAGTCAAAAAAGCAGACATTAAAGCGGATTAAATTGATGTCGCGCAATATTGCGTTCAGCGACTGAAAAACAGCTTAATGCCGAAAGCAATCAGAGCCAGTCCAGCGACTTTTTCAAGTACAAACGATATTTTTGGATTGGCGCGCAGTCTATCTGCTAAAAAGTACGTTAATAAAACGACCGTCAATCCATATGCGAACGTTAGCAATGCGACCGAGATCGCCATGAAAGAAAACGTTGTGAAACCTTGATGATTAAGAGGATCAATAAATAATGGGAAAAACGCCATATAAAACACGATTGCTTTTGGATTAAGCAAAGTAATCATTAATGCCTGGCGTAAATAATGGTAGGGTTTAATGTTGAGAATGGGCGCATCCCCTTGTTTGGCAAAGAGCATTTTTCCCCCCATCCAGACAAGGTAAGCGGAGCCTAGCCATTGCACAATCTGAAATGCGGCGGGGTAGGTATTGAGCAAAGTCGCTACACCCGCTACGGCGCACCACATCAGCACCTGATCGCCAAGAATGACGCCAAAGGTTGCGCCCATGCCTCCTTTGATGCCGCCTTTGCTTGTTGAGGTGATCAAAGCAAGATTGCCAGGCCCCGGAATCAACAGCAAAATAATAATGGCAAGCACAAAAGCGCCATAGTCCGTTACACCTAGCATAAATAATCCTTTATAAAAAAACCCGCCATATTGGAAATATTACACTCAGGATCGATTACAGTTCATGTATCAGATTGATCAATTCGCCCGGCACACCATGACTCTTTCAGAACATGCTCCAAAAAGTACTTATCAACGGTTGAAACCTTATATCTGGATGTTTATCGCGGCGATGATCGTCTGGGCGATTATTGCTGAGGCCCCCCCAACTAAAATCTCGATCGAAGCAGGACCAAAAGGTGGTTTTTTTGACTCCACGGCCTTATTGCTTAAAGAAAAACTTAAAGAACATAATATTGATGCGACGGTCATCAATAGCGAGCAAACTTCCAAAATCATCAGTAATGTTAACGACAGTCAAAGCAATATTGATATTGGTTTTATTGCGCACGAGGTCAAACCTGGGCAATTCCCTAACGTAAAGTCGCTTGGGTCCATCATCATGGATCCATTGTTCATTTTTCAACGCAAAGAACTCAATGCCAAGTCTCCTGCAGACTTTAAGGGCTTGAAATTAGGTGTGGGTCCCACCAATACTGGCGGGCGCATCATTACAGACATTATTCTGAAGGAATATGGCATTACCCCTGAAAACGCCTCATATGACGTGTTAAGTCTGAACACCATGGTGACTGCGCTCAACACGGGGAAAATTGATGTTGGTTTTTTTCTCCAGCCTACTAATAATGAGATCATTGATCAACTGGGCACAAGCGGACTCGTTAAACTTGTCTCGATCGAACATGCGCCTGCACTGATCAAAAAGAACGGCTTTCTGCACCACCTCACCATTGACCGTGGCGCCTTTAACTTAATGAAAGAATTACCCAGTACAGATGTGCAAATGCTAGGGGTGCCCGTGACCGTCATTGCTAAAGAAAATCTGCATCCAGCCATTGTTACGCTAGTCAGTCTCGCGCTCAAGGATGCTTTTCGCGGGCCAACACTGGTATCAAACCGCGGGGCATTTCCCAATATGGAATTTGAGCGTGACCTGAATATCGATCCTGCCGCGGACAAAATCTATAAAAATGGTACAGGGTATGTTCCGTTTTTATATCGAATTTTTAATTTTTGGGTGGCTGGCGTGCTCGATAAGATTGCTTTGTTTTTGAGCTTTCTGTTGACGATCTACTTTTTCTTTTACTACCTGGGAGTCCCGAAACCCTTTGAATTCTGGAAAAGTGGTCGCTCCACTCGCCGCATACGCGCATTGGAACGACTCAAAGCGAAAGCTGCCAAAGGAACTGCACTCTCTCGAAGGGACTTAAGAAAAATTCACAACATCGAAGAGTTTTTTACTTCTTCGAGTAAATCTTCACAGAAAGCGTCTCATTTGATTACTGAAATCAAGTCGCACAATCAATAATCATTCGAATCAATCATGAAAATTCTTTTTTGTACTAAAAATGATATCTTTGGCGCAGTCATTCTCAACAAAATTCTGCCAAAGCTCAAAAATCATGAAGTCAAAGTATTACTGTCAGATAAAACCAGAGCAGAAGAAAACTCCGTCCCCGAATTAGTAGAGGAAAAGTTTCTAGAGCGTGACTTTCCTCTCAGTCTGATTTTCCCTCTGGTCGATGGACAGGCTTTATCGGGTGAGTTACTGACCTTTGCAGGGTGTGCTAAAAAATTCAATGTCGATATTTCAACAATCCTGAATATCAATCATGCGGAAAGTGAAAAGATGATCCGCGACTGGGCTCCGGACATCATTATCTCCGCTCGCTTTAGTCTGATTTTCAAAAGTAATATCGAAAAAATCCCCCCCCTGGGAATTTTTAATATTCACCCTGGCGCACTACCTGGGTATGCAGGCTTGTGTGCACCGCTGCGCGGCATGCTGCACGGCGATAAGCAATTAGGCTGTACGCTCCATCAAGTCGATGACGGAATTGACACAGGCCCTATCTATGCCGTTGGGTATTTGACTGCCCAGCCTGAAAAGTCTGTCTTTGGACATATCGCACAACTCTATGAGCTCGGCTTGGTCAATCTGATGAAATTACTTGGTGATTTTTCTGAGGGGCGCAAACCAAAATTGCAGGTACAAGATCCCGCAGCGTTCAGATATTTCCGTCTGCCGGATGCGACTGCTTTTTCAGATTTACGCGCCCGGGGTGTTGAGCCGGTTTCATATGAAATCTATGGTGACCTGATCAAGCAATTTATCCCGGCTGATATCTACTCATCAGCCGAGAGTATGCTCAACAGCGAAAAATTAGCGCATGCCACAACCAGCATCCACACTAAAGGCACCGCTCAGGTGCTCGCTGGCAATCGTGTTGCGTTAGAAAGCGTTTTCTAACTACTGCACGATTTCAGCAATCTTCAACACTCTGATCGGTGGGTATCGCTCAAGGTCTTTAGCAATGCGCATATTCACGATCAGTGAAAAACCTGGCGGAGCAACCACGGGAATATCCCGAGGTGCAATTTTATTGACTAGCACTTGTTCCGCCTTGGAAGCAGTTAATTGCCCAACCGTGTAATACCTGTTTACTACGCCAAACAAAGCATCCGACTCAAGCACGACAGACTCAGAGGTCGCCAGTACAGGGAGATCTCTCGCAACCGCAGCCTTGGTGATCGCGTCACGGTTAAGCAACAAGAAAGTATCTGGTGCGAAATATAAAAAGTCGACTTTTTGATCTGCGAGCTCATTGACTAATTTTGTCAAGGTTGCTGGATCAGGCTTGCCAGACGTATTTAAAGGAATCTTACGCGAGACAAGTTCGAAATTAAATTTAGATTGTGCCGCTTCCAGATCCGTAATCACCACCTTGGAATTATCTTCAGTGGTGTTGTAGAGAAAACCGATTCGCTTGTAAGGCATATAAAGCCTAGCAACGTTTAACTGTGTCTCGACGGGGACGATATACAAGGTACCACTGACGTTACGCCCTGGCGCAGCCAGACTACGCACAAGGCCGGATCCCACTGGAGTCGACGCGATCATAAATAGCGCAGGGACATCAGTGACATGTTTAGCCGGGTCGGTATTGTCCATCGTACCCAACATCTGGAGCGAAACAGTCGTCCCCCACGTCACCAACAAGTCAGGTTTGTTCTTTTTAACCTGTGCGATAAAACCCGGGATTTTTTTTATGTCTGTCTGGACATCAAGTAATTCGATTTCGACCGGTATTTTTCTGTCTTTCCAATAGTCAGTAAACCCCTTGCACGCCTCTTCGCATCCACGAAAAACAACCATGGTGATACGAAAGGGTTTAACGTTTGCAGCAGTGGCCGCACCAGAAAAAACAGCTAGCAAAGAAATTACAATGCTCAAACAAGAACGGATGAATATATAACTCATGCCTTGGCACCCTTATTCGCTGCGGACTTAAGCAGAGGAACTGTACCCAAACCAAGCAAGATGACAATAATTCCCAGTACAACCGCCGCTTCGCGATAGCCCATGTAGGCCGAAAATACTGCAGCAAGACCTGCTCCCAATATCCCTCCCACACGCTCAAAAGATCTGGATAACGCCAGCGCTCTGGAGGACTGCACCGCCGGCATTTCAACATTCGCAATATGCAACACCACTGAGGTGATTGGCGTGAGCAGCATACTCTGCCCCAATCCAAAGCTGATAATCGCAACAGCAAGCGCGAAAGGCGTATTAAACCAATACATAGTCAATGCACCCGCGCCGCTGAAAAAGCCTCCAATCACCACCAATATGATTTTTGTCTGAATCCCGAGATCAACTCGACTAATAATCGCATTGCCTGCGGACAGGAGAACATAGTAGAGAATAAAAAACTGACCGATACTTGCCTGCGACAACTGGAATTGCTGCAATAGGAGAGGCGTAATATAAAAGAGCATGCCAGCCATCATTAACTTGCCAGGCATCACACCGCACCACATTGCCAATTGCATATGTTTGTTTTTAAGCAAGGCGCCAAAGCCCGCCGTGACACCGCCTGATTCCGGTGCGGATGCTGCGCCCGAATCATCTTTGGGCAAACTGACGCCTTTAAAAAACAACCAGGAAAGCATGCAGACCACGCATGCAAACAAGAGCGCAGCGGACTGCCCCAGGATCTCTGCGATCACGGCGCCAATCGGTGCGCCACAAATACACGCAGCCGTGACGGCCGCCACAAAAGTGGATAGCCCTCTCACATTAGCGGCGCCAGAGGAAGCCGTACGCGCGATGTATACCTGACAAGCAATTGTCGCAACGGCGTATCCCATTGCAGACACGGAGCGCCAAACAATGATTTCAACCAGCGTATGGGCAAAAGCCAAACCTATCAGGCTGATGCTGGAGAGAATCACGCTGAATCCAAAAGCGCGCCTCAATCCGAGTCGCTCGACCAGACCACTACCGAATAGAGTACCAACACCTGCGACAAGCATATAAGCCATCATTGGCGCGCTGATCGCGAGCTGAGCGCTAAGCTGTGAGGTCGCGTCAACCATACTCTTGATGTAGAGTGGAAAGAATGATCGGAGAAGCTCTTCGGAAAACACAAAAAGAAACAGCGCGATCCGCACATCGCGCGCCTGAGGTTCATACCACTCTCGCACAATGACATCCAGATGGTGTTTGATACCCATCTGGATGCGCAGCGATGCAATCTTTTCGTTTGATATACGCACAAGCTCTGCGAAAGGACCATACTCGGGCTTTTTCAGAGCTCGTTGTGTCTCGCCCGTCTGTAATCCTTGAATCATGGCGCGCCATGTATCGATCGGCCTGAGTACCCAGCGTGCAGAAAAGAAAAGTGCGATTTCAAGTCCGGCAATTAAAGCGACCAGTGATACCACCGCCGCATCGCCAAACATAATATGCAGCTTTTCCTGAATATAGGATGCACGCACTCCAACGATCACTCGCGGAGCAGTTTCAGAGGCTTCGATCTGATCAACCACAATTCCCGATGCGTCCTTGTCACGCATATCAACACGAGACTGGACATACTCCTTGCCGCCATCCCGCTGCACTTTGATATAGGCAATCTCTGGATTTTCGTTAAGCGTATCTCCTAGAAAATCATTCATTCCTACCAGTGAATCATAAGGAATGCCGAGCTTGATGGCATCCTCAACCGTAGCGCGCACGGAGCTCGCAATGACGTTACTTTTAGCCAAAACCTGCGGTAAAAGGATTTTTTCAAAATTACCTAACGTGATCCATGTAAGAATCAAGGCGGAGCACAAACTGAATAACAGCAGTGTGAGATAGCTTTTTTTGGCCAGCAAGCGTTCGATGCTTGGTTTAACTGATTTACCCATTTGATTCTGCTTCATCTTTTATCTGCTTGAGGCGCATTGCCAGAGTCAACAATCTGGGTAGCAAGATCGCAGATCTCACTGCGTTGCCAAACATGCGCATCGATTTTTTTACCTTGCAGAATTGCCTGCGCAGCAGAAATAATCCGGTCAAGCCTTGAAAACAAATACAACAAGACAGGTGTCAGAATCAGTAATACGGAAAAACAAAGAATCAACCAGATCTTTAAAAGCCTTGCCCGCGCATCAGCCAGCAACGCGACGACCTGACTTTTATCCGCACTTAGCGTGAGGTTAGCAACGACCTGTCCGATCGGATCCTTAATGACCCAGCTCTGAATAAAACTATCGGGGCGACTCGCATCAAACCACATTGGCTTACCAGATCGGCGCTGAGCATGCACAAAATGCATAGGATCTGCCAGAGGTGGACCGGACTCCCACAAGACGTTGCCAGAGTCGGCAATCGTGTCGACAAGCTGGATGGACAAAATACTGGGATACTTTTCGATCACGTGCTCAAGCATGGTTTTGAGTTGGACATTGGTTTGTAATGACAAGCCAAATGCCAGCGTACGCTCCACGTCGCGCTTGAGGGCCTGGGCAGGCACGCTGATACGAGAGGAGTTCACCTCGTAGAGGAGGTTTTGAAAGCGATAGAACTGCAGGACAGCAAGCAAGCTCAGCAAAAAAAACAAAATTGCTATCGCGACCGAGGCCATTTTCAGTTTCTGAAACATTTTGTGCGTTTTTGCCTTAATCCTTGAATACTAAAACCCAAACGATATTGAACTACATATTGAATGGATTAATTTTAAACGTTTTTAGAGTAAACCATGATTATTCATGGGCCATGGTATCGGCGTGATCAAAGGCTTGCCACTTAAACACGCATCGATGTTATCGATCACTGACTTTAAGTACGCAGCAAACGAGTTTGGAGAAAATCCTGCAATATGAGGGGTCACAATCAGATTCTGGACATTTTGTAAGATTTCCGGCATTTTGGGCTCGCCCTCAAACACATCTAGGGCTGCTCCGGCAATCGCTTTATTATTCAGACATTGCGCCAATGCATCAGTATCGACGACACTGCCTCGCCCGACATTAACCAGATAGCCACTGCCCCCAAGTGCTTGCAAGACCTGCGCATTGACAAGATGATGCGTTGCCGCTCCTCCGGGGGCTGCACAGATCAGAAAATCGACCTGTTGCGCCAACTCGAGCAGACTTGAAACGTAACCATAGGGGCTCGTCTGATCCTTGTTGCGATTGTGATAATAAATTTGCATATCAAACGCCTCGCAACGCTTGGCGATCGCACGTCCAATTGCACCCATACCGAAAATCCCCAATCGTCGTCCTGAGATATCTGGGCGCGGGCTACGGATACCTTTCCAGCCGCCCGCGCGCAATCCTTGCTCGGACTGCACAATGTCCCTTACGATTGCAAACAACAAAGCTAGGGCGTGGTCTGAGACACTATTTGTGTTCGTGCCGCGACCATGCACCACTGCAAGCCCCAACTCTTTGGCGCTGACGGCATCGATATTTTCATAACCAACGCCGAATGCAGCAATTATTTTGAGCTTTGGCATTTGACGCATCAATTCCCCAGGCCAACCAAACGAGCCGTTGGTAATCACGGCATCAATCCGATCGCCAATTTGATCGATCAATGCTTGCCTGTCCGCGACCACTGGCACATAGTGGACATCGTAATGTTCACGTAGTGCCTCCAGGGCAAAAGCTTCGACAGGAAAAGAGACAATTACTTGGGGCTTATTCAGTTGTTTCATACTATTAATCTTTATAGGACTCACTCACGCGATCCAGTTGACGCAAAATCGCAGGCCATTCCAGAATACCGTAGCGTCTGGTCACGCTAGGATTCCATTGTGCATTTGCTTTGGCCACAATATCCGCAGAGGGGATGATTAATTCTGCATTACACGCCATCGCATCGACCTGCACTTTACATGCAACCTCGAGACGGTAAATATTATTAAAGGCCTCTGCGATGGATGGACCTAGTGCGAGCAGGCCATGATTGTGCAACACCATGACTTCGGCATCACCCAAATCATCTTGCAAACTCTTTTGCTCAGACAAATCCACCGAAATACCCTGAAAGTGATGGTAGGCAACTTTTGCGAAACGAGTCGCTGTTTGCGTCAGTGGTAGCAGTCCGCACTTAAGCGTTGACAGCGTCATCCCCGCACGCGAATGCGTATGAATGACACAGGCCGCGTCGGGTCGTACAGAGTGAATCGCACTATGAATAACAAAGCCTGTCCGATTAATACCGTAATCATCATTAGGACGATCGACGATATTGCCATCGATATCAATTTTGATTAAAGAGGATGCAGTGATTTCGTCGTAAAGCATGCCATAGGGATTGATCAGATAATGATTGGGCTCTCCTGGCACCATGGCAGAAATATGGTTCGCGATCATATCGGTCATGCCGTAGAGCGAGACCAGGCGGTAA
>CAIPID010000240.1 GCA_903865015.1 uncultured beta proteobacterium
CCAAGAGATTTCAGAGACAGATCACCAACCGCCTCGTCACTGAACTCCGCGAGCCCTGCCCGCCCTCTGGTCAGCGTCACAGCCACAGCGTGTTGAGCGCTCACCTGTGATTCACGCCCGGTATTGATATGCGGACGATCAGTTCGCTGACGCAATAAGGAGTGGCCCGTCAACTCAATACTTTCAATTTTATCCAGACCATGGCTCAACAAGTCGGCGTTTGCTGAAAGCTTAAGGCACGCCTCAATCACCGGATTTAACACCACACCACAAGGATAAGGCTTATAAGCATTATTAAGCACCTCCCACCGCGTACCAAGAGCGGTCACGATACTTTGTGCATCAGCGTTATCCGCCGTTACATTCAAAAATCCTCTCAGCCCCTCAAGAGGCCTGGCAGGGCCATCAAAATCTTGCTGGGCCAATAAAGCCGAAACGATACCGTTACGGGCGGCATTACCCATGCTGATACTTTTTGACATGGTGCCCAGCGTCTCGACTAAACCTGAGGCTTGTGCGCTGGCATTGCCCAACGCCCAAACAAGTTGCTGCTGTGTCAGACCAATCAATCGCCCAATGGCCATGGCAGAACCAAACACACCGCATGTTGAGGTGATGTGCCAGCCTCGTGCATAGTGATAGGGAGAGACTGCGTTACCGATACGACACTCCGCTTCCATTCCGAGTATCAAACTGAGCAAAAAATCTTTACCCGAAATTTGTTGCGTCTCAGACCATGCCAGTAGTGGAGGTGCGACAGGAGAAGTCGGATGGATGATGGTTGGAAAGTGCGTATCGTCGAAGTCAAAAACATTCGCACCCATCGTATTGATGGCCGCAGCATTGAGAATATCCATACGCTCACCACGACCAATGACCGTCGCATGTTGCGCGCAAGAAAACCGACCATAGACTTTCGCTGCTTTGTCAATCGTCGGGTCAAAGCAAGCTGAAAGGGCGACCGAGAAAAAATTTAATAACGTGCGTTTAGACTCGTGCCTGACATGTTCAGGAACATCGTCCCATTGGTAAGTTGCGATGAATTTTGCGAGTTCGGCAGAAACGGATTTGATTGACATAAAGACTCTCTAGACTGCAGTCGCAGAGACGACTAGCTGACGACCATAAACGATTTGATCTGACATCGCCTGCTCCCATAACCTCGCGACACTTTCACTATTAGCCTTTTTGAAACGCTTTTTGGCGTAGCCCTTGATAATCCAGCCAATAGACTTCTCCCAGTGCCGACGTGGTTTTCTCTCGTCAACCTCAAGCACGGTAATGTCTTTAAAGCCATTCAGACCGAGCAATAACCATAGCTGGAAAAGACCCAAGGTCAGCCATGGCATATGAGGCTCAGGCGTCTCATTTTGTGAAAACCAGGAATACGATCGTGGAAAGCCCTGAATCAAATGATTGACACGGGCGCCGGCATAGTTCGGATTAGGCACCGACAAAATGAACTTACCACCGGGTTTTAGATGTTTACGCACCGACTGTAGAAACATGCCTGGATTTTGCAGGTAACCCATCGCCTCACAACAGATGGCTGCATCGTAAATACTCAAGCCTTCCGGCAATCCTTGATTGAAATCACCCGTCAGAAAAAAATCATAGCCAGCAGGACCTTGCGCATAGAGATCCATACCGTGAACGGACGCGGGATAAGTCAGACTGCCGGGTACCCAGCCATCGCCGCAACAAATATCAAGAATCGTTGCGGGTTGATTCGCGTTTAACTCCCTGGCCACCGATCTGCGATGGGCTTTGGTATCGATACCACGGGAATCAATTTTAGAAGTTGACTGAGTCATGTAAAAGTTCTTTATTAGGGTATGCCCTTAACCCGCCGAACACATAGAAAATTCAGCCGGTTGTCAGTAACCCACTATACCAATGAAACAACTACTGACAAATAAAATCTGCTAAATATGCGTGAAATGATGGGGTTTAATTTTTGTTCATTCATGCGCATCCGTCGGGTTGGAGTAAACCCCATACTGGGTGTTAGCATCATTGTCATTAAAAAATAATATCGGAGACTTTCATGAACAGAATTTGCGCACTGCTAAAAATATTGTGTCTAGTCTTTGGACTGAGCGTGATGGCAGGCTGTACGACTGCTGGCAAACGCATTGAAGGTGCGACTTCAGGCCCGTCCTATGCCGTCGATGCATCCTGGCCCAAACCTCTGCCTAACAACTGGATACTTGGACAAGTCGCAGGCATTGCGACCGACAAAAATGATCATATCTGGATTATTCAGCGTCCCAGAACGCTGACAGAAGATGAGCGTGGCGCGAGCACCACACCGCCTCGTTCAAAGTGCTGCGTAGCCGCCCCGCCCGTCATGGAGTTTGATCGAGAAGGGAATTTTCTTCGCGGCTGGGGTGGAACCGGTACAGGCTTTGACTGGCCTAAAAATGAACATGGCATTTATGTCGACCCAAAGGGAGATGTCTGGGTAGGCGGTAATGACAACGCCGATCATATGCTGCTCAAATTTACCGCTGATGGAAAATTCCTCTTACAAATTGGCTCGCCAGGTAAAAGCCTTGGAAGCAATGCCACGAATCAATTGGGCCGGCCAGCCCACATGGAACTTGATATAGCGACCAATGAACTGTTCGTAGCAGATGGTTATCAGAACAAACGCGTTATCGTTTTTGATGCCTCCACTGGCGCCTATAAACGACATTGGGGTGCCTATGGCAACAAGCCTGACGATACGAAAATTCCTGACTACAACACAGAATCCCCTCAATTCGCCAACCCAGTACATTGCGTTCGTTTAATGAAAGATCAGACCGTACTTGTTTGCGATCGCTCCAACAACCGGATTCAGATATTCACAAAGGACGGAAAATTCATCAAACAGATTGTCTCTGAACCCAATACCCGCGGCTCAGGTTCCATCTGGGACCTCGTCGTGAGCGAAGACCCTGGGCAAAAATATATTCTGGTGGCCGACGGTGGCAATAATGAAGTACGCATCTTGCTGCGCGAAACCGGTGAAAAAATAGGTTCATTCGGCCGCCCGGGTCGCCAGGCAGGAGATTTTCATTGGGTCCACAACATTGCTATTGACTCGCAAGGCAATATCTATACCTCTGAGGTAGATAATGCCAAGCGGATACAGAAGTTTGAGCGCGTGAAATAAAATGGACTCGGGTGCAATCAGCTGGCTGGCTCCCGAACGGATCAGCTGGCGAGCGCCCTCATCTCGGCGTACAAGTCAGCTTTTCCTTCAAACCCGATCCCGACCAGCTCGGGGAGTTTGACAATACTATTCTCAACTTTCACACCGTCC
>CAIPID010000241.1 GCA_903865015.1 uncultured beta proteobacterium
GCCTGGACAGGTACGTCGAGCTGGGCCTGGAGTTTTTGCCCCGCCTCGTGACTTAAGTCTGTCAATACAGGGTGGGCAACGCCCTTAAAAGCACCAGGGGCTCGGCCGCCAGTGGTGAGTCGGACAAAATCCGCAGCCAGTGCAGTCGGGTCATCAAACTCAGAAATATCGAGCATAGAACCCAGCGTATCAAGTAGCTCCAACACCCTCTTGTCACCCACCATGGCGTGACCGCGGTAGGTGATGGATTCTTCGTCACAGGATTCGATATCAACAATCAAATCAAGCGTATCGCCAGGCTCGGGGCGAGCAAAAATACGCGTATCTCCCGCTAGCGCAGCGACTGGTCGAAAGCGAAAATTAACCAATGACATCGCTACCCAAGCGGCAAGTTGTCCGATCGCCTCTGCGACCAGACTCACCGGAAAATAACTGGCCCCTGCGGGAATGGTATAGCGTCCAGTCACGCGCTTGACGCCGTCAATCTGCGTGATGCAGTCTACAAACGAAAAAGCGGCAAACCTGGACGTGGATAAATCAACGCTTGGATCAGATAAATCTGGCGAGGACTTAGGCGCCCCCGCCGAACCCACCGCCATCAACCAGCAGCTGGGGTTACGCGCTGGGCACGAACCACGAGCTTGCAGAAGGTTTCTGGTGTGTAGAGACGTGCGATGTGATCGACACGCATAGGAGTCTTAAAACGTGACTCGTCGATTTCGGAGAGATAAACGCGCAGACGTGCCAGACCTTTCTCGGTCAGGATACCGCCCTGCTCGAATTCCTCAACAGGCATATCGCCGCGGACGTCTTCGATAATCTTGCCACGTGGCACTTTGATTTTGAATGCGCGCTCAAGACGGAATACCATATCGAGAAAGTCGATGGATTCGGCGTCAAGGCCTTCGATCAGGGAAACGTCAAGCTTGATGTCATCAACATCGCAGCCGAGTGCGTCGGCCATCGTTTTCTGGACGGTTGGAAAAACCGCCATGATTTCTTCTTTAGTGATGACTGTTTCAGCCATGATGGACTCCGGAAATTGGTCAAAAAAGCGCCCTATTTTAACCTAAATGTGAGGAAAACCCTCGCATTCAGTCCATCTTAAAGCCGCCATCCACATACAGGACCTGTCCGGTAATGTAGCTAGACATGTCAGAGACCAGGAAGCCGACAGCCTGTGCGATCTCCTGCGCTTTTCCATAACGTTTAAGTAAAATACGTGATTTAACCTGATCGTCGGCTAAGTCTCGCACTTGTTGTGACATCTCAGTCTCTATTACGCCAGGTGCGACAGCATTAACCTGAATTTTACGGGGCGCAAGCTCGACCGCCAGGGCTCGCGTCACGGCGTCAACCGCTCCTTTACTGGCAGCATAATTAGCCTGCCCACGGCCTGCCTTATTACCGGCGACTGAAGATAAATTAACAATTCGACCTGCGCGCTGGGACATCATGTAGGGGATAACGGGACGCGTCACGTTAAACAGTCCGCCCACGTTGGTATTGAGGACATCACTGATTTCGTCATCTTCCATCGCCGCCATCAGGTTGTCGCGAACGATACCGGCGTTATTGACGAGGATATCGATCCGTTCGCAACGATCGGCAATCGCCTCCACCGCCGCCGCGCAGGCCGCAGAATCCGCCACATCTACCTGAATAGCCGTTGCCTGACCGCCAGCTGCTGCAACCGTAGCAACGACGTCATCCGCAGCAGCCTGATTACCACGATAAAAGAAATTGACCACCGCTCCCTGACTGGCGAGCAACTCAACGATCGCACGACCAATACCACGTGAGCCACCCGTCACGATCGCAACCTTACCTGCAAGACCTGATTCAAAAGTCATTTTATTCAACCCGAAATACAAAAACCGCCGTCAACTACCAGCGTATGACCATTGACCCATGCGGCCTCAGGCAAGCACAGCAGATAGACTGCATCGGCGACATTAACAGGCAGCAGGCTTGGGCCAACAGGCGTGCGGGCCGCAAACTCTGACAAAACCTGATCCCGGTTAGGAAAGTGACTCAGGGCATCCGTATCGACCACGCCAGCCGAAACGGTGTTGACACGGATCCCCAGAGGGCCAAGCTCCTGGGCGAGTGTGCGCACCAACGATTCGAGCGCGGCCTTTGAGGCACCAATAAATCCGTAATGCGGCATGGCGCGCTGGGCACCCAGACTCGACATGGCGATGATACGGCCACCGTTTTTCATCAGAGGTGCCGCATGCTGCGCCAGCAGATTGACCGCGAAAGCATTGGTTTCCATGCACCAGCGGAAATGTTTGAGCGTCATATCCATCGCAGGTTTGAGGACACCCGAAGCGGCGTTACTGATGACGATATCGAGATGCCCAAATTCTTTAGTGATTACTTCAAACATCTCGGTGACACTATCAGGTACGCCAACACTCGCCTGGACTGCAACAGCACGGCGGCCCATCGCACGGACTTCGGCGCAGACGGCCTCAGCTTCGTCATAGCTGTTGTAATAGTTGGCAACGATATCGCAGCCAGCCGCAGCCAGCTTGAGAGCGCAGGCGCGCCCGATTCCACGCGCAGCGCCGGTAACGAGCGCTACTTTGCCAGACAAAGGCTGAGTCATGATAAGGGGGATACTCCGTTGGGATTCGAAAAAAAAGGACAATGAGTAAAATTTTACCCAAGTTCGGGCTTAAGCACCCAACCATCTTACAATTGCGCATCTTTCATAAGGAATGAGCATGTCCAAACATCCCCCGATGCCCGTTATGTCCAATATCGTTTCCCACTGGATTAACGGCAAAGTTGTGACTGACACCGGTGCGCGTGCGCAGGATGTCTTTAACCCCGCCACAGGTCAGGCGACCCGCAAAGTCGAATTAGCGACGCTTGCGACCGTCGATGCCGCCGTGTCAAGTGCACGCGCGGCCTTCCCTGCCTGGTCAGATATGCCACCGATCCGTCGCGCGCGCATCATGAATAATTTCCTGGCCCTGCTCAACGAACATAAAGACGAACTGGCTTCGATCATTACGCAAGAGCACGGCAAAGTCTTTACAGACGCCCAGGGCGAAGTCATGCGCGGCATCGATATTGTCGAATTCGCCTGCGGCGTACCACAGCTGCTCAAGGGTGATTTCACAGACCAGGTCTCTACTGGTATTGATAACTGGACCTTGCGTCAGCCATTGGGCGTGGTTGCTGGTATTACACCTTTTAACTTCCCTTGCATGGTGCCCTGCTGGATGTTCCCTGTCGCTATCGCAACTGGCAATACCTTCATCCTGAAACCAAGCGAGCGCGATCCTTCTGCTGCGCTGTTCATGGCTGAGCTTTTCAAACAAGCCGGCCTGCCCGATGGCGTATTCAACGTGGTCCAGGGCGACAAAGTCGCCGTGGACGGTTTGCTTGAGCATCCCGATGTCCGGGCGATCAGCTTTGTTGGCTCAACGCCGATTGCTCAATACATCTACTCACGCGGCGCCGAGCTTGGTAAACGCGTACAAGCACTCGGCGGCGCCAAAAACCACATGGTGGTCATGCCTGATGCCGATATCGACCAGGCCGTTGATGGTTTGATCGGTGCGGCCTACGGCTCCGCCGGTGAGCGCTGCATGGCAATTTCGGTTGCAGTTTTAGTCGGCGATGTCGCTGACAAAATCATTCCAAAACTTGCCGAGCGCGCACGTACACTCAAAATTAAAAACGGCATGGAACTCGATGCCGAAATGGGTCCGATCGTGACCCGCCAGGCACTCGAGCGCATTGAGGGCTACATCGAAACTGGCGTCAAAGAAGGTGCGAAACTCGTGGTCGATGGTCGCGGCCTGAAAGTCCCCGGACACGAGCAAGGTTTCTTTACCGGCGGAACATTGTTTGACAACGTCACGCCAGACATGCGAATTTACAAAGAAGAGATCTTCGGTCCTGTGCTCGTTTGCGTACGCGCCAAAGATTTTGCGCAGGCAGTCGAGTTGATCAACGCCCACGAATTCGGCAACGGCGTGTCCTGCTACACCCGGGACGGTAACGTCGCACGCGAATTTGGTCGCCGTATCCAGGTTGGTATGGTTGGCATCAACGTACCAATTCCTGTGCCCATGGCATGGCACGGTTTTGGCGGCTGGAAAAAGAGCTTGTTTGGCGACATGCACGCCTACGGCGAAGAAGGTGTGCGTTTCTACACAAAACAAAAATCCATCATGCAGCGCTGGCCCGAGACGATCGGTAAAGGCGCTGAATTCGTGATGCCAACGGCGAAGTAAATTGAAAAAAGCTGTTTGTCTCCTGAGTGGTGGATTAGATTCCACCACATCGCTTGCCATCGCTCAGGCAGAGGGCTTCGAGGCCTATGCCCTGAGCTTTCGTTATGGTCAGCGTCACTCGATCGAACTCGAAAAAGCCAAAACTTTCGCAACAGCGCGCAACGTCGCCCGCCACATCATTATCGATATGGATATGCGAAGCTTTGGCGGCTCGGCACTAACTGCTGACATTGATGTGCCGAAAGGGCATAGCGTTGAAGACATCAGTAGCGGCATACCGATTACCTATGTCCCAGCACGCAACACAATCTTTTTAAGTTTTGCACTCGGCTGGGCCGAAGTACTCGGTGCAGAGGATATCTTTGTCGGCGTCAATGCGATGGATTACAGCGGTTACCCGGATTGCCGTCCCGAGTACATCGCCTCCTTCGAAACCATGGCAAACCTGGCAACCAAAGCAGGCGTAGAGGGTCGTCAAAAACTGAATATCCGTGCGCCGCTCATGCACATGACCAAAGCAGACATTGTCCGCAAAGGCCTGGAGCTTGGAGTCGATTTTTCCGAAACGACGAGCTGCTACGATCCGCTGCCAAAAGGTGCGCCCTGCCGACAGTGTGATTCCTGCCTACTCAGGGCAAAGGGCTTTGCCGAGGTCGGCGTAGCAGACCCGCTTTATCAAAAGTTCGGACTCATTGCGTGAAAGATCAATTGTTGTATGTCGCAGCAGTCGGCTTTGAAGCCGCTTGCAGAGTAGACTGCCTGCCTGACGGTCACCGCGCAGCAGGCCTGCATGGCCACAGTTTTTTAGGTGAGATCCGCGCAAGTCTGCCCCTCGGCTGGGCGCCATTTCCGGGTGCCGAAGTCGATACGCTCACACAAAATTTGCAGCGTTGCGTCGCACCGCTTGACTATAGCCATCTCAACGAGACGATTGCACTGCCTACCGATGAGAATATCGCGCGCTGGATTCGCAAGCATCTGAGCGTGCCAGGGATCGAGGCGGTGGGCGTACAAAGCACTACGCACTCTGGGGTCGATCTGGATGCACGCGATCACGCCCACGTCTGGCGCCGCTATGTATTCCAATCCGCGCACCAGCTTCCTAATGTGCCTGAAGGACATAAATGCGGTCGTATGCATGGTCATGGCTTTGAAGTCATTTTGCATGCAGATCAGGACATGGGTACGCGAGACTTGTCGATTGACTATGATCATCTGGATGCAATCTGGGCACCGCTCCATACGGAATTGGACCACGCATGCCTGAACGATATTCCAGGACTAGAAAATCCAACCAGCGAAACCATCTCTGCATGGATCTGGGCACGCATCAAGCCTCAGTTGCCCGAGCTCTCATGGGTTACCGTCTACGAAACCGGCAGTTGCGGCGCGCACTTTGATGGTCACCACTATCGGATCTGGAAAGAGTTCACGCTTGATAGCGCCGTGCAACTCAAACACGCGCCCGAGGGAGATCGCAGACGCCGCATTCATGGCCACACCTTCACCTTGCGGCTACACCTGCACGCACCACTTGATCAGGTCAAGGGTTGGACGGTTGATTTTGGTGATGTAAAAACAGTGTTTGATCCGATATTCAAGCAGCTTGACCATCAGCCACTCCATCAGATAATGCGTGAGACTGATAGCGACGCTGCCAGCATCGCGCGTTACATCAAATCTCTTGCCTCACCACTCGTGCCCGAACTAGATCGTATCGATCTGAATACAACCCGCGGGTGCGGCGTGATCCTGCACTGGGGCGAACTTGGCCCTGCCTTACCTGTGTAATAAAAAATGACATACAGCGTTAAAGAAATTTTCTACACCTTGCAAGGCGAAGGAGGCCAGGCCGGCTGTGCGGCAGTCTTCCTGAGGTTTGCAGGATGTAACTTATGGTCTGGTCTTGAGAAAGATCGTACAACGGCTGTCTGTCAATTTTGCGATACCGACTTTGTGGGAACTGATGGCGTGAATGGCGGAAAATTTAAAACCGCTGAAAGTTTGGCTGCTGCGGTAACGGCACAATGGCCGCACAGCAATCAAGAGAATCGCCTTGTGGTTTGCACGGGTGGCGAACCATTACTACAACTTGATTCGTCGTTAATCGACGCACTCCACGCGCAAAAATTCAAAATTGCCATCGAAACCAATGGGACGCTTACCGCGCCAAAGTGGATTGACTGGATATGCGTCAGCCCAAAATCTGATGCGCCACTGAATCAAATGTCGGGCCAAGAGTTAAAGCTCGTTTTCCCGCAAAAAAACGCCCTACCTGACAAATTTGAAAGTCTCGACTTTGAGCGTTTTTACTTGCAGCCTATGGATGGCCCCGCGCGCGAGCAAAACACCCGCGACGCGATCCGCTATTGCATGGAGCATCCTCAATGGCGCTTGAGTCTGCAGACACACAAAATTCTTGGGATTGACTAATTCAGATCAGTCGAACTGAATTGAACACTACGTTGACTTGAACGGCGCAAAGTCATACAGAATTTCAGGATTTTTAACCAAAATCTTCTGTCTTAAATCTTCATCAGGCAGCCACTTAAAGACTGCATCTGCGATATCGCCATCATTAGGCATCGGCGCAGGTATATTTGGATGGGGCCAGTCTGTCCCCCACACGAGGCGATCCGTTCGCGTATTGAGCATTGCATCCACAAAGGGTGCGATGGCAGCCCACTTATTGGCAGGATCGACTACACGATAGGCGCCTGATAGTTTGGCCCACGCACCGCCCTCTTTGATCAGCGCGCACATATTCTTAAACCCCGGATTATTCACATCAGGCACACTGGGATGGCCAAAATGATCAAATACAACGGGTACGCCAAGCGTTGCAGCCCAGGCTGGGATTTCCGGCTGCGCGGCCACATCGACTAAAAACTGGATATGCCAGCCAAAGGGTTGGATCCGTTTGGCGAGTGTCTCAGCGTCCTTCAACTGACTACCGCCTGCAAAAAGAATATTTACCCGCGTGCCTCGCGTCCCCGCCTGATGGAGTTTTTCAATTTCAGCTTCAGTGGTGTCCATCGCCAATACACCCACCGCACGCAGGCGATCCGGATGAGCACGCAAGGTGTCGTAAAGTGTACGGTGGTCATGTCCATACACAGAAGGATGAACCAGCACGGCACGATTCGCGCCAATCGTATCGTTCATTTTCTGAAACGCGGCCCATGGCGCCAAGGATGGCGTGTAGGATCGATTTTCAGTATATGGATAAACCGCGGGATCCTCGAAAACATGGAAATGACAATCAACTGTCCCTGCAGGCAGTTTATGTGTAGGCGCAACGATTGGATCGAACGGCAAATATTCTGACGAATGGCTATGCATGATGGTGTCTTTGTCTCCGGCTTATTGTTTTATTTTTGAACTACATATTTTTGAACTGCTTTGTCGAACTACGAATATCACACCTTGCGTTTAAGTTCGTCAAGGATTTCCTGCGTATGCTCGCCTAACCGAGGCGCTGGACGACGGAATGCGCCAGGCGTTTCAGACAGTCGAGGGATGACGTTGTGCATGGGTAAGCTGCCTAAATCCCTGTCCTCCATGTCAACAATCGCCTGACGTCCAGTCACAAAAGGATGTTCCATCAAATCTGCGACCGAGCATACAGGCCCGACGGTGACGCCCGCAGCCTCGAATATCTTGAGGTTTTCTTCCTGTGTGCGCGCACCGATGTACTGACCAATGATGGCGTCGAGCTCATCACGATTTTGCACACGCGCATCGTTGGTCGCAAATTTGGGATCGGTCTTCAGATCAGCTCGCCCCATCGTGTCAAAAATTTTCATCGCCATGGACTGCATCGAGCCTGACATCGCGACAAATCTTGCATCCGAACAAGCGTAAATATTGCGTGGTGCAGTATGGCTGGACTGATTGCCCGCACGCATAGTGGCCTCGCCTGTTACCTTGTACTTAGCGGCCTCGGAGGAGATGACCGAAAAAATAGGTTCGAACAGGGACAGATCAATCACCTGCCCACGGCCTTCTTTTTCAGCGACTCGTAAAGCAGTCAGCACACCCGCGGCACCATACACACCCGCGATCATGTCTGCGAGTGCCAAGGGAGGTAACACGGGGGGACGATCAGGGTAACCATTCAGATGTGCAAAGCCAGACATGGCTTCGACCAGGGTGCCAAAACCCGGCTTATGGCTAAAAGGACCCGTTTGCCCCCAACCTGAAACGCGAACGATAACAAGCGCAGGATTCAAGCCCAATAAAATTTCAGGGGCCAATCCCATTTTTTCGAGACCACCGGGAACAAAATTTTCTATCAATACTTGCGAATGGCAAACCAGTTTTTTTAAGGTCTGCATACCCTCTTCGGATTTCAGATCCAGTACGAGAGAACGCTTATTACGACCGTAGACTTTCCAGTAAATATCCCAGCCAGCCTCGCGCCAATGACGTAAATCGTCACCCGTCCCCTCTCGCTCGACTTTGATCACATCGGCGCCAAAGTCCGCCAAATAAGCGGACAGCATATTGCCCGCGACTAAGCGGGAAAGATCCAACACCCGCACATCAGACAGTGGTCCGGTTGCGGTTGGGTCAAACTGATTCATGCGAAGCTCCGGATAATTTTTATTTGCGTTTGCCCGTCTCGGCATCAAAATAATGCATACGATCTGTGCGGGGTTTACCGAAAATTGTCGCACCTACAGGTGGTGCGGGCTGGTCTTCCTGGATCCTGACAATCAATGCATCGGCGCCCATTGTGCAGTAAACCAGACGCTCAGCGCCTAGCAATTCGACCGCTTCTACTTTCAACTCCCAGCCATCGTCACCGATATCGAGATGCTCTGGGCGCACACCGAGGATGGTGCCAGCTGTGATGCCCGGCAAATGGCGCAGCAGATTCATAGGAGGCGAACCAATAAAGCTTGCAACAAAAGTCGTCGCGGGCTGGTTGTAAACCTCCTCGGGCGTGCCAAACTGCTCCATCACGCCACCATGCATGACGATCATGCGTTGTGCGAGTGTCATGGCCTCGACCTGATCATGGGTGACAAACAACGAGGTGATCCCGAGCTCGCGGTGCAATTTCTGGATTTCCAGACGCGTCTGCGCACGCAGCTTGGCGTCGAGATTAGATAAAGGCTCATCAAAAAGGAACACCTGCGGCTGACGCACAATCGCACGACCCATCGCGACCCGCTGACGCTGCCCGCCTGACAAGGCGCGGGGCTTGCGATCTAAAAACGGCATTAGCTCCAGAATACCGGCGGCCTTTTCAACCCTGGTGCGGATCTCTTCTTTTGATACTTTGGCAATCTTTAAACCGTAAGCCATATTGTCATAGACGGTCATATGCGGATACAGCGCATAGTTCTGGAACACCATCGCGATATCTCTCTCTGCAGGCTCCAAGTCATTGACAACACGCGCGCCGATCGAAATCTCTCCCGAGGAGATTTCCTCAAGCCCAGCGACCATACGCAACAGCGTTGATTTTCCGCAACCCGAAGGTCCCACGATGACAACAAATTCTCCATCATGAATCTCAGCCGAGACATCGTGGATGACTTGAACCACGGCTTTACCTGAGCCATAGCGCTTAACAATATTTTTAAAAGAAATGGCAGCCATATTTATTTCTCAGTATCCACGAGGCCCTTGACGAACCACTTTTGCATCAGAATCACAACTATCGCGGGTGGCAGCATCGCCAGCACCGCTGTGGCCATGACGACATTCCATTCGGTATACGCGTCACCCGAGATCAGACGCTTGATTCCCATCACGACCGGATACATATCCTCGTTTGTCGTGACAAGTAAAGGCCAGAGATATTGATTCCAACCATAAATAAACTGAATCACAAACAATGCAGCGATACTGGTGCGCGAAAGCGGTAACAGCACATCCCAAAAAAATCGCATGGGGCCCGCACCATCCATGCGCGCCGCCTCGACCAACTCATCGGGCACCGTCAAAAAAAACTGCCGGAACAAGAATGTCGCAGTGGCTGAAGCGATGAGGGGAATCGTGAGTCCAGCATAGGTATTGAGCATACCCAGGCTCGCGATCACTTCATAGGTCGGACCGATACGCACCTCGACCGGTAGCATCAGCGTGACAAATATCATCCAGAACACAAGACCACGGAAAGGAAAACGAAAATACACAATCGCAAAAGCCGAGAGCATGGAGATCGTGATCTTACCTATCGTAATCACCAGCGCACTCACCAGACTGACCCACATCATGGGCCACGCCGCCGCGATATGACTCCCGGCGGCTGTCTCGCCGCCAAACAAAGCCACCCGGTATGTCTCAATCATATTTGAACCTGGCAACAGTGACATCGGTACGGACTGCGCGATTTCAACGGAGGATTGTGTTGATGCGACCAACGTGATGTAGACGGGGAAAGCCACAATCAACACACCAAGCAACAACACAAGATGGGAGAGTAAAGTCAGGCCAGGACGACGTTCAATCATTAATATTGCACCTTGCGTTCAACAAATTTGAACTGCACAACCGTGAGCGTCACGACGATCAGCATCAGGATGACCGACTGTGCGGCCGAGCCCCCCAGGTCCATCGCTTTGAATCCATCGTAATAAACTTTGTAGACTAGGATGGAGGTTGCCTTGCCCGGCCCGCCATGGGTGGCTGCATCGACAATCGCGAATGTGTCAAAGAACGCGTAAACAACATTGATCACAAGCAAGAAAAAGGTCGTCGGCGATAACAAAGGAAATACGATTGTTCGAAAGCGATACCAGGGAGAGGCGCCGTCAATTGCGGCAGCCTCAATCAGAGAGCGCGGGATAGATTGCAAACCGGCCAGAAAGAATAAAAAATTATAGGAAATCTGTTTCCAAACGGCAGCCATGACAATCAAGGCCATCGCATCCGCAGGATCGAGCAAATGATTCCAATTCATCCCCAAAGCGCGTAAGGCATATGCCACCACGCCCATCGGCGAGGCGAACATAAACAACCAGACCACCCCAGCGACGGCGGAGGCAACCGCATACGGCCAGATGAGCAAAGTTTTGTAAATCCCTGCTCCACGCATCACCCGATCAGCCATCACTGCCAGCAGTAAAGCAAGCGTCAGGCCACAGACAGCCACCAGCACAGAAAAGACTGCCGTTGTGTGAAACGATTGCAAATAGGTTGCATCGTTAAATAGACGCGTAAAGTTTTCTAAACCGACAAACTCCGTGCTCGTACCAAAAGCGTCCTCATTGAGGACGCTTTGATAGATTGCACGTCCCGCGGGCCAGAAAAAAAAGACTAGCACCACACACATCTGCGGTGCGATCAGGAGCCACGGCAGCCAGCGTGAATTAAAACGTACTTTCTTTTCCATACGTCTGCTACATCAACGGCTGTTGGCTTTTTGAAAACGCTCAAGTTGTTCATTGCCACGCTTAACCGCAGTATCCAGAGCAGCCTTGGGTGCGACTTTGCCGGCCCAGACAGGCTCGAGTTCTTCGTCAATAATCGTACGGATCTGTACGAAATTACCCAAACGAATCCCGCGCGACTTGTCCGTTGTCTTACGGATCATCTGCGTGACCGCGACATCGGTACCTGGATTTTCTTTATAGAAACCGGACTTTTCGGTGAGCTCAAATGATGCCAGTGTCAAAGGCAGGTAACCAGTCAGCTGATGGCTTTTAGCGGCTTGCTCAGGCGTTGAGAGGAATGCAAAGAACTGTGCTACACCTTTGTATTCGTCTGCTTTTTTACCCGACATGACCCAGAGGCTCGCACCACCGATCACTGTATTTTGCGGTGCGCCCTGTACATCTGGATAATAGGGCAACGTTGATATACCACCCGTAAATTTTGCATTACGTTTGATGTTCCCATACAAACCGGAGGAGCCGGTCATCATGGCGCACTCACCTGAAACAAACACAGCATCCGCGGCATTGCCACGTCCTTTGTAAACAAACTCGCCCTTTTTAGCCATATTCGCAAGATTTTCAATGTGGCGTACGTGCAGAGGCGAGTTAAATGTCAGACGCGCATCGATACCATCCATACCGTTGCCTTTGGTCGCAAACTCGGTGTTATGCCAGGTACTGAAACTCTCAAGCTGCGTCCAACTGGCCCAACTCGTCGTAAAGGGACACGCATGACCCGAGGCTTTTAACTTTGCAGCGGCTTGGGCGACCTCAGGCCAGGTCTTGGGTGGTTTTTCCGGATCCAGGCCTGCTGCTTTGAAAGCATCCTTGTTGTAATGAAATACAGTGGTTGAGCTATTGAATGGAAAGCTCAGCATCGCGCCATTTGGTGCTGTGTAATAACCGGCCACAGCAGGGACGTAGGCAGCAGGATCAAACGGCACGCCTGCAGCTTTCATGATCTCGGCGACAGGTTGAATGGCCCCCTTGCTTGCCATCATGGTGGCCGTACCCACCTCAAAAACCTGCAGGACGTGTGGCGCATTGCCTGCTCGATATGCGGCAATCGCAGCGGTCATCGCCTCATCGTAGCTGCCCTTAAACACGGGGACGATTTTATAAGTGGTCTGGGTCGCATTGAAATCTTTAGCAAGATCGTTGACCCACTCGCCCAATGCGCCCCCCATTGCATGCCACCACTGAATTTCTGTCTGCGCCGCAACGGGCTGGCTCAGTAATCCGGCAAAGGCCAGGGCCACAGTAGCCGTCATTTTCGCTGTTGTCTGTTCCATGGTGTCTCCAGTCTGTGAATAGATCTCTGCACTATAGCGGTCGTTTATGACACAAAATACTGCCTATTTGTCGCATACTTGTAACATTGAACACCAATACGATGCAAAAGATTGTGTACATTGAGCCGATATCCCTCAAGCTCAAGCAAACAATGCCTGTTATGCGTCCTACTGTCTGGAAATTCTGATGAAATATATTCTCTCTCTGGATCAAGGGACCACTAGCTCTCGTGCCATTTTATTTGATGCGAAGGGCCAGTCCGTCCAAACAGCTCAACAAGAATTCCCACAGATATTCCCGCAACCGGGCTGGGTTGAGCACGATGCGCTCAAAATTTGGTCATCCCAGCTTGCTGTCATGCAGCAAGTTTTTGCACAGTCGGGCTTGCCCATCAGCGCTCTGGACATTGCAGCGATCGCCATTACCAATCAACGCGAAACTACCGTTTTGTGGGATCGTTTGACAGGCCAGCCGCTTGCCAATGCAATCGTCTGGCAAGACCGACGAACGGCTGACTACTGTGATGCGTTAAAGCAACTTGGTCACCAAGCGATGATCCAGACTAAAACAGGCCTGATTCTGGATGCTTATTTTTCGGCTACTAAATTGCAATGGCTGCTCGACAATATCCCTGGCGCACGTGCGCGCGCGGAA
>CAIPID010000242.1 GCA_903865015.1 uncultured beta proteobacterium
AATTTTTTGATTTCCATTTTGTCTTCTCAATCCTCGCTATTCATATATTCAAGGTGTTTTTATAATTTTTATCTTACTTTGTAGCTAATATGTTGTATAGAGTAATTTAGTATCCAGACTATTGAATTTGATGCGTATTCTCTGCGATCATTTCAATCGTGCTGTAATAATTAAAAGTTGTACCTAAATAACCATAATAATTCGGATGACAAGTATGTATACCCCTACGTTAAGAGTGAAAGACAAAGTAGTAATTGTGACTGGCGCAGGCTGTGTCGGCCCTGGTTGGGGGAATGGTCGTGCGATTTCAGTGCGGTTTGCGCAGGAAGGCGCCAAAGTGTTTGCTGTAGACATCAAACTCGACGCAATGATCGAAACACAGGACATGATCCGGGAGTTCGGTGGCGAATTCACTCCTTACGTCGCAGACGTAACAGATAGCAAAGCTGTGGCCGAGATCGTTAAGGCTTGCGTTGCAAAGTACGGCACCGTTGATATCGTTGTGAACAACGTTGGCGGCCCGGCCCCTGGCGGCCCTGTCGCACTGAGCGAGGAATCATTTGATGCACAGATTGATCTGAATCTCAAATCCGTATTCCTGATGTGTAAATATGCGATTCCGGTCATGGAGGCAAAGGGCGCTGGCGCGATCGTCAATATCGCCTCGATCTCTGGGATTCGTTTTAGCGGGGCTCCCCAAGTCGGGTATGCGGTATCTAAGGCTGGGGTCATTCAGTTTGGACGCGTGGTCGCAGTCGAATACGCTAAGAAAGGCATCCGAATCAACTCGATATTGCCAGGCCAGCTCCATACGCCGCTGGTCGACGCCGTTCTTGCTAATACACAAAGCGGTGGTGACATCGAAACCTTGCTTAAAAAACGTCAAGCCCGTATCCCCATGCCTTTTACCGGAGATGGTCGTGATACAGCGAATGCGGCATTGTTTTTAGCCTCGGATGAGGCGAGATTCATTACTGGCACAGAACTGATCGTAGATGGCGGCATGACCGCCAAATGTGATTAATTGGTTAATTTTTAAGAGACAAATATGAAAAAAATAATATTTAAATCGGTTATGGCGATTGCGATGGGCGTGATTGGTTTGACAACTCACGCGGCAGAACAATTCCCCACTAAGACCGTGCAAGTCGTAATTCCTTTTGCTCCAGGCGACACGGATAATATGCTGCGTCCATTTCTAGACAAAATGGGCGAGTTTCTGGGGCAGCCTGTTTTGCTGACTTATAAGGCAGGAGCGGGCGGTGGTGTGGGAGCAGGGATGGTTGCAAGTAGCAAACCTGATGGCTATACCCTGGTCGGTACATCGCAAGGTTCGATTGTGGTGGTTCCATTGTTTAACAAGGAAGTTAAATACACAACGGAATCGTTTGCACCGATTGCTTCGCTATCCGAGGGTGGTTTTATGCTGCTCGTCAGAGCAGATTCACCCTGGAAAAATCTGAAAGAACTGATTGAGTATTCGAAACAAAATCCAAAGAAAATTAATTTCACAACTTCTGGTGCGATGGGTGTCACGCATCTGTTAGCAGAGATATTTGCGAACGAAGCAGGTGTGGAATGGACACATATTCCTGAAAAGGGAAGTGGGCCTGCTGTGACCGCACTGCTTGGAAAACATGTGGAAATGACTTCTTCAGCGGTCGCGCCCGCACTCGCGCATATTCGCGCCGGGACATTACGTCCTTTAGCGACGTTTGGCGTCAATCGCCTGAAAGCCTTCCCGGATGTTCCAACCTTTAAAGAGCTTGGCTATAAGATTGCCAGCCCAGGTTATTACGGAATCTCAGCACCTGCCGGCACGCCACCTGAGGTTGTCGATGCAATTTATCAGGCAGCTAAAAAAGCGACGGATAAATATCATGATCAGATTAGTGAAAATCTAGGTGGGTTTGGCGCGGAAATCAAACTCCTGCCTCCCAAGGAATACACCGAATACCTCGCTAGTCAAAAAACGTTATTCTCTGACGCTCAAAAGAATCTTGACCTGAAACAGTAACATTTATGCAACTACATTTCGCCAACGCTTATAAACAATTTCTACAAACCTCTGCTCGCTACAACTTACGCTATCAGCCTGCGGTGGGGCGTGACGATCAAAGCACAGGTGAAATGTGGTTAAAACGTTATCTTGTCAATGAAACCAACGATAAAGGGCAGACCTATCAGACCCTGCAGTCTCCGTTTGCTATCACCCTTGACCGTGAAAATGAAGAAGGGCTGAATGTCGAACGTCTGAACGAGAAATTTGAAACAGTCGAAACTTTAAACACGCTGGGTGAACGCGGGGCCGTCGGTGAGCGGCTGGCTGACTTTCCCGCGCTGCTCAGTGCTGGAGACAAGGTCTGTTTGTTCAAGCGAGCGATTTTTGATCGCGCGGGTCAGTTAGTAGGCGGTGCAACACGTATCGTTGAGCTGTTCGCACCGACCTCTGCTCAGAGCTACTGGCTCACCATTAGCGACAATCTCTACGACAAGGATTCGGTCGACTATGCTGGCGGCAGCAGTATGATTTTTGAAATCCATTCCACTGAAGTCATGACGCTTCAATACGTCACGTTCAGTGGACCGGATGATTCATCTTTGTTGACATTTAAAGTTTTTGAGACGTTGCCGTTGCAGTGATTACAGACAGTTACAAATTTGCCTTGTATTTGTTATGCATTTGGTAGTTCTACGTGTTGAGATTCTTGTGTTGTCACACTATCATTCCTTAATGGAAAAACGAATCACAACACTTGAAGTCCTGGCTGAGCAAACCCAAAAATCGATCGATCGACTCGATCGATCAATTACAGGTCTTCGTTCAGATATGGAAAGTAAATTTGCAGCTGTTGATAATAAATTTATCGAGGTTGATCGCAAATTTACTTGGATGATTAGTATTCAATTCACCACTTTGATTGCAATCCTCGGCCTTTTTGCAAAGATGGCTAATATTTACTAGCCAGCAGGGTTGGCTAATTCATTGACTTCAAACGGATCTTTCACACCTGCCGGTGCAGTTTGCTGTTTAGAGTCAGTTTTAGGTTTAGTACCTGGCATCATTTCAAAATCAGGCGTAAATCTTGTCAGTACGCTGCGCAACTGATCAAACGGTTTGCGATCACCAGCAAAGTTCGCTTTACCCTCTTTGATCAACGCCTCAAATGTTGTCTGCCCCCCCATTACCTTTTCCAAATCACTACGATTCAGCGTAATGGTCAGATCAGCTTTCGCAGCCTGCTGGTCCTTGATGTTACTCAATGCCGAATTACTCATTTCGATCACGAATTTTTCACCATTGTCAGGTGTGACCAGATTAATCATAAATTTCATCCCTGCAGCTTTCACGCTATCCATACTGATTGCGAGCGAGTTGAGCCAGAGCTCGGTAGACATCGCTTTGATCAGATCAGGTCCACTAGATTTTGGTGATGCGCCGGCTGGCATGCCATGGCGCAGCTCGTACGCTGCACCCAGAAAGCTGTTACGCACACTTGGACTTTCTTTCTGATAGCCAATTTGTTCAAACACATCGGCAAGCAAGTCTTTTGCCTGCGTGTTATTTGGTTCCGCGTAGACTAGTTTATTCAGGATTTCCATTGCTTCGCGGTATTTTCCGGCAGCAAATAGCTCTTGGCCCTTTGTCAGGATTTTTGCAGCGCCACCCATCATTTCTACATACAGTGGCGCGGAGTCACGAGGGGATAATGGAATGAGTGTTGCCGGATTCGCATCCCAGTAACCTATGTATCGATTGATCACGGCACGGCTATTGTGCTCCTCAGAGCCGTGGTAGCTGTGCGCTGCCCACTGCTTTTGCAAACTCTCGGGGAGCTTGTAGGTGTTATGGATTTCATTAATCGTGACACCCTGATTCGCCTGGTGCAAGACTTCGTTATTCAGGTGTGCGTAGGTGTCACGTTGTGTGCGCATGATTTCCTGGATGCGGTCGTTGCCCCAGCGTGGCCATGAGTGCGAGGCAAACATGACTTCGACATTCTGACCGTAACGGTACAGCGCCGTATTGATATGTTTGGACCATGAGAGCGCATCGCGCACCAGCGCGCCGCGTAATGTATAGATATTGTGAATGGTGCCGGTGATGTTCTCTGCTGCCCAGAATGCTTTGAGGTCAGGGAAATAGGTGTTCATCTCCGCAGGTGCTTCGGTACCCGGTGTATTTTGGAATTCCATTTTGACGCCATCAATCGTGATAGTTTCAAAATCTTTAGATACATAACGTGTCGGCTCGATTAAACCTAAATTACCCGCTGCCGTATTTTTGCCAATGGACTGATCGACATGGCCAAAAGGGCTGCGTGGAAGTAG
>CAIPID010000243.1 GCA_903865015.1 uncultured beta proteobacterium
AACAAAGGCCGTCGTTGCTGGAGGCTGAGCAAAAAGCCAGCTCCGCCAGGCATCAGGTAAAAATTTTGGAACTACGTAATACCAAAGGAATAATTGGACAATCAAAGGAACGTTACGCACAATTTCAACGTATGTCACAGCGATCGAGGATAAAAAGCGATTAGGTACCGTACGCATCACGCCGAGCACAGAACCCAAAATAAAAGCAATTACCCAGCCAAGCGTACCCATCTGGACGGTCGTCCACATACCGGCTAATAGCCAGTCCAGATAAGTCTCGCGACCATTGGCCGGTTGTAAAAAAACCGACCAGGTCCATTGATATCCCATTGTTAAATAACCCGTACTTTACTCAATCGCCTTGTCATTGGGATTGGCATACAGGGCTTTGATGTCTGCAGACTGAGGGAAATCAAGACTTGTGTTGCGGGGAGGGATTGGACTTTCGAACCATTTTTTGTAATTCGCATTGATCGCACCTGACTTCATTTCCTGTGTCAGCACATCATCGACCAGTTTTTTGAATGGTGCATCATCACGACGCATCATGCAGCCATAAGCTTCGCGCGACATTGGCGTGCCGACAACAACCCATTTTTCAGGATTTTTAGATTTGGCACGCTCGCCGTACAGAATAGCGTCATCCATCATGAATGCCGCCGCACGACCACTATCAACAGCCAAGAATGATTGTGTATTTTCACGTGCTGCCATCACATTTATGCCAGCGTTTTGCGCTTCGTTATATTTGTTGATCAAGCGTTCAGATGTTGTACCAGCAGTCGTCGACAGATTTTTACCTTTGAGGTCAGCAAAATCTTTCACCCCTGAATCTTTAGCTGTTAGCAGTTTGGTACCGATTACAAAAAAGCTTGTCGAAAAGGCAACTTGCTGCTGGCGCTCGAGCGTGTTGGTGGTCGAGGAGCACTCAAAATCAAGCGTGCCATTCTGAATCAGCGGAATACGGTTTTGTGCTGTGAACGGAATAATGGTGTATTTGAGATCCGGCATTTTGAGTTCTGTTTTGAGGCGATCGACAACTTTCATCATCAGATCAACAGAAAAACCTACAAATTGTGTTCCACCCAGACTATAGCTAAAAGGCGCAGACGACTCACGCGCACCTAGCGTGATGGTCCCACTGTCTTTGATTTTTTTGAGCGTTCCGGTCAGCTCCTGACTGTAAGCTGATTGAGCCATCAACGCTGCGGCGATAAATAAGCCGGCTTTTGTAATCGCTTTCATGAGGGTCCTTGTGAGTGAGATCAGTGCAAACTTCAATATGCACTCACAAGGTAAACCGCGGTGACACTCTAGTCAACGAGTTTGTTTAACGTTTTGAAGCTTCGTAGCGTTGTGCGTATTTCCAGCCTATTTCAGCTAATGGTCTAGCCTTACTACCGGTTTCTATTGCATCGGCCGAAGCTGCCGTACCGTCGACAGCGCGACGCGCGATACCTTGCAAAATAGCAGCCATCCTAAAGAGATTGTATGCAATGTAAAAATCCCAGTGTTCGATTCCGCTAAACCCAGTGATTTCGCAGTAGCTTTTAACGTATTGATCTTCGCTAGGGATCCCGAGTGCAGCCAAGTCCAGGCCGCCAATACCGCGCCACAGGCTAGCGGGGATATGCCAGCTCATGCAGTGATAAGCAAAATCAGCCATCGGATGCCCAAGCGTAGCGAGCTCCCAGTCGAGCAAGCCAAGCGCGCGCGGCTCAGTTGGATGCAACACCAGATTGTCCAGACGGTAGTCACCGTGAACGATGGTTGTCTGATCACCCGCGGGGATATTCTGTGGCAGCCATTCAATCAGCGAATTCAGCGCCTCGATATCCTCGGTGCGCGACTCCTGATACTGACGACTCCAGCGGGCAATTTGCCTGCCAAAATAATTCCCTGCGCGCCCAAAATCACTCAGACCAACTTGCTCGGGATCCACCTGATGGAGCGCGGCGATGATGCGATTCATTTCCAGGTAGATGGCGGTGCGTTCGCCAGGAGTCATGCCTGGCAGGGATTGATCAACGATCACGCGACCTTCGAGAAACTCCATCAAATAAAAGGGCGTACCAACGATCGATATGTCATCGCTGTAGGCGAAGAGTTTGGGAACCGGCACGTCGCTGCCCTGCAATGCCTTTATTACCCGAAATTCCCGATCGACAGCATGTGCCGACGGCAACAACGGTCCTGGCGGTTTTTTACGTAGTACAAGCTTTTGCTTTCCACTGGTCAGCAAAAATGTAGGGTTCGATTGACCGCCTGTTAATGGTTTTGCGCTCAGCACAGTCTGATCGATAATGCCCTGTTGTTTCATCCAATCCGCTAATACTGCCTGGTCAAACTGTCCCGCAGCATGATTGAC
>CAIPID010000244.1 GCA_903865015.1 uncultured beta proteobacterium
GGCACGCATAGCGATCCATGCGCTGGGTGTGTTTATGAATCAACCGGCGCAAAAGCGTCAGATCGGCGCCAGGGATCGGACTGTCCTCAGGACTACGTCCAACAGGTGCTTGGGCCAGCTCAGCCTCAAGTAATCGATCCAGACCCAGTAACGATGGGTGCGCTTGCAACGTGTCATGCGCAAACGCCCAGGCCTGATCTACTCCGTTTTGTGCACGCGCTGCGCGAAACACAACATTAAACAAATCGAGCGAAGGATAAAGCTGATAGTGATCCTGTAATACTTGCAAACCCAGCTTTTCTTCGTGCGTCTGGGTAAAGTTATTCAACAACTCCTGCGCGACCAGACCTGCATATTCAGGCGCCTTATCTATCACCGTCAATAAATGCTGACGCTGCGCGGGCAGATTATTTTCTGCTGCCGCGACCATCGCATTGAGCATGGCGACCCGCACAAAGGACGCAGAGATACCCGTTGCTTGCGCCGTAGCGCAAGCGCGCTGGGCTTGGGCGAGTACCTCGCGCGCCTGCTCCATGCGAGGAGGTTTTGACAGCAGTGCGGCCTGCGCTTGTTCACAGTAATAATGGACCAGCTGGGGCACGGGCTCAGAGACAAGTGATCTCAAGCTCTCAACTGCCTCAATCGCACGCGGCCAATCATGCTCAGACTCGTATATTCTGATCAGTGCACGCAGTGCAGGTAACGCGAAAGCGGTATTTTTTAAGGCGTCAAAAGCAGCCTCTGCGCGGTCCAGCATCCCGGCTTTGAGATAATCCTGCGCTAACTCATGCTGTGCATGCTCACGTTCACTGACAGCGAGATCCGCACGCGAGAGCAGGCTCTCATGCACACGAATCGCACGCTCCATTTCGCCGCGACGGCGAAAAAGGCTCCCGAGCGCAAAATGCAATTCAGTTGTTTCGGGATCAAGTTTCGCGACCTCAACGAAAGCATCGATCGCACGATCAGGTTGCTCGTTAAGCAGGAAATTTAGACCCTTGAAGTAAGAGTCTGGCAGGTTGCGGGTTTCCGACAGCATTTGCCGAATATCGAAACGTGCGGCCATCCAGCCCAGACCAAATAGCAACGGCAGAAAGATCAGCCACCAGGATTCAAAATCCACGTATTCATTCCAAAAAAGTAATCAGCTCAGAGCGGAGAAAGCGGCACAAGCGTATCGGGTGATAATCGCGGATCAGTTTCCGGATTGACCGCATTGTGAATACGATCCAACTCTTTGCGTAAACGAGAAGCCTCGCGTCTGCGGCGAATGGAAGCTGGGACAGTCAGCAACAAACCAAACACCGTACCCAACACAAAGGTTGAGAGCATCACAACGATTAGCGGTACGTTTTGTAGCGATACATCACCATAAAAAGCGACGACGACTGGAGCTGTGTTTTTAAGCGCAAACATCAACACCGCAACGAAAACAATTAACCGTAAAGCCCAGACGAGATAACGCATGACTGATGCTCCTGAATGTAAAAACTGATTGTAAGCGCCGAATGCGCCTCACGCATAAAAAAACCGCCTTTTCAGGCGGCTTTTTGACTGGTCCAAGGGCTTAGCCCAAGGCACGACGATCTGTAAAACCAGCATCTTGGATCTCGGCTTGCGCGCGAGACTCAACATCCGTACCGACCACCTCGGAAGCGGCTGCTTCCAAATCCACGCGCTCACGCAATTCTTTACCTGCTTTGAAGTGCGGCACCTGTTTACCAGGCACCATGACTTGTTCACCAGACTTAGGATTGCGCCCAACACGCGGCGCACGCTCAGATAACGAAAAACTACCAAAACCACGAATCTCAATGCGCTGACCCTCGGCCAAGGCCTGGGTCATTGCATCAAGAACCGTTTTCACGGCGTAATCGGTATCACGTGCGGCCAGCTGGGAATAGCGGGCCGCAAGTGCAGCGATGAGTTCAGACTTAGTCACTGGAATTATTCAGTGTCGCGTGCCTGATCGAGCTTAGCCTTGAGCAATGCGCCCAGATTGGTTGTGCCCGACGAAGCGCTTGCCTCGGAAATACGTGCCATCGAATCAGCTGTATCAGCAGTATCGCGAGCTTTGATCGACAACTGGATCGAACGCAGTTTGCGATCGACGTTGATGATCATGGCTTCGACATTGTCGCCAACCTTGATTGCAGTGGTTGCGTCTTCGATGCGGCCTGTGGCGATTTCTGAGGCGCGCAAATAGCCTTCAACGTCGAGTGACAGTGTGACCACTGCGCCCTTCGCATCAACTGACTTGACCGTACCAGGAACCACGGCACCTTTATCAAAGGTACCAACGAAGTTGTTGAATGGGTCGCCTTCGAGCTGTTTAACGCCAAGCGAAATACGCTCTTTGTCTGTATCGATACCGAGCACAACCGCGTCGAGCTCATCGCCCTTCTTGAAGTTGCGGACGGCTTCTTCGCCAGTCTCTGTCCATGACAGATCAGACAGGTGCACCAGACCATCGATGCCGCCTGACAGGCCAACAAACACGCCAAAGTCAGTGATCGACTTGATTGCGCCACGGACCTTGTCGCCACGTTTGAAGTTGGCTGCGAATTCTTCCCATGGGTTCTGACGGCACTGTTTCATACCGAGTGAAATACGACGACGGTCTTCGTCGATCTCGAGAACCATGACTTCGACTTCTTCGCCCAATGTCA
>CAIPID010000245.1 GCA_903865015.1 uncultured beta proteobacterium
AACACCGAATTGTCTAAGTAGTTCCTTGCCTTGATACTCGTGGATTTTCATGGGGCTCCTGTCATTTCAGAAAAGTACTTAAAAAGGAACTGACTGCATGGTGAACATCTAGCCAGTAGTCGTAGATTTTTTATTGCTCGGCAATACATACCATTGCGGATAATGCTCTTTTGTCACCTCGCCATCAAGGCGCCAAGCACGGCAACCATCAAGATGGAAAGGCTTTTTAGCCGGATCACCGCTACCACTTCTGCGTGTCATGGTCTGGACTGCAGCGGTTGGTAACACCGCTGCGAGCTCACTCATGTGCGTACATCCCGCAGTACGTGCGAATCTTTCTTTAACCTGTTGACGAAAGCCCTTAAGCAGATTCATGCCAATCAGATCTCGGTATTCGTCGGAAATCGACGTGCATACCTCACCAAACGGCGCCGCATCGTAGGCAACAACCGCGTCTAGGATAGTGAAAGTTTTGTCGATTGTCACGCGCATATGCATGTGGTGAAATGCCTCACCTGCATGGCGAACCTCACCGCTACGCCTTGTGAAATCATAGGCCTTGCTGTCTATTAACTCTGCCTCAACATCCCAGTTGCCGTCTTCACGCTCAAAAGAATGCACCTGATACGAACGATTGTGCATCGGTTTGCGTGGGCAGGTAGGCTCTGGAAGAGGCATAAGGTTTATGTATGTGTTTATGACACAGTGCAGCAAAGCCTAGAAGTATAGCGCAGCCTGACTCAAAGAAATCAAAAGCTTTCCTCATCAAGATTAACTTGAGATGAAGTGATCGAAGTACTAGTTAGTGAAGCTTTCAATATTTTGCGTACTACATCATGCGAAAACCCGCGTGCAGCTAAAAACCTCCCTTGACGCGCATACTCTGCTGGGGTTTGCGCACCACCTGCAGCTCCGAATTTTTTTTCCCATACCCCGTGGGCGCGCTCAAGCTCAGAATTTTTTAGCTGACTTCGTACATCAGCTACCTGCTGGTCATTCATACCTTTTTGTTTTAGCTCTTGCACAACACGCAAAGAACCATGGATGGGCGATTTACGATGGACAACGCTCTGTATCACGCGTGAGTCGGACTGCCAGCCCTCTTTTGCCAAGGTATCAAGTAAGGCATCGAGGGCCTCGGATGTCTCAGCATGAGGGGCTAGCTTTCGCACAAGCTCTGCCCGGCTGTACTCCCTACGTGACAATAAACTAACGGCCCGGGCTTTGAGGGAAAGGCCGGACCGTTTTTTTGCCCCTGAACATGGAACAAAATCCTCGTCATCCTCACCGGAGGATGACGTAAAACCGGAATCAGAATGAATCACTCTTTAACTCAGAATTCAGAGTTCGTCTTCGCCGGGTGCCTCAGCCGCAGCTGCTGCGCTCGCTGCCTTTGATACTTTTGCTGGCTTGGCCGCAGGTGCTCCACCGACCCGGGGAGCAACACCGAGTTTTTCGCGAACACGGTTTTCGATTTCAATCGCCATGGCTGGACGCTCACGGAGGTATTCACGCACGTTGTCCTTACCCTGACCAATACGCTCGCCGTTATAGCTAAACCAGGCACCTGCTTTGTCAACAATACCGGCCGTTACGCCCAAATCGATGATTTCGCCCTCACGAGAAATGCCTGCGCCATACATAATGTCGAATTCAGCTTGTTTGAATGGAGGTGCAATCTTGTTTTTGACAACTTTGACGCGGGTTTCGTTACCGACAACCTCCTCGCCTTTCTTTATCGCGCCAATACGACGAATATCCAAACGGACTGAAGAATAGAATTTCAGCGCATTACCGCCTGTTGTGGTTTCCGGGTTACCGAACATCACACCGATTTTCATGCGAATCTGGTTAATGAATATCACCATGCAATTGGTGCGCTTTATACTGGCGGTCAGCTTACGCAAGGCCTGGCTCATCAAACGTGCCTGCAAACCTGGCAATGAGTCACCCATTTCACCTTCGATTTCTGCTTTGGGTACCAGTGCGGCGACCGAGTCAATCACAATCAGATCCACGGAGCCCGAACGTACGAGCGCATCAGTAATCTCTAACGCCTGCTCACCCGTGTCTGGCTGGGAAATCAGCAAGTCAGTGAGGTTGACACCAAGTTTGGAGGCATATTGCACATCCAGGGCATGCTCAGCATCAATAAAAGCGCATGTGCCACCGACTTTTTGCATTTCAGCAATGACCTGTAGGGTCAGTGTTGTTTTACCAGAGGACTCAGGGCCATAGATCTCGACCACGCGACCACGTGGCAGGCCACCGACGCCCAAAGCGATATCAAGACCAAGCGAACCGGTTGAGACAACCTGAATGTCGTGTTCGACCTCATTGTCGCCGTAACGCATGATCGACCCTTTGCCGAACTGCTTTTCGATCTGAGAAAGCGCAGCTGCGAGTGCTTTGCCTTTTTCGGAAGAGCCGGCTTTGAGGGTTTTATCGTCCATGAGTGATCCTTTAATGTTTGGCAGTATGAATAACTACAAATTATTACATCAGATTATACTGTATAAATAAACAGTGCAACTGTTTTTATCACACATGGGGTTTATCCTTATTAGGCACAAGGCAAGTAGGCAAGATGTAAGCATCGTGACAGAATAGTCATATTCGTTGGATTTCCCGACTTAACTTTGCATAGCTGAACTCCTACATGCGTATCCTGATTGCCGAAGACGACAGCATTCTGGCTGACGGTCTGACCCGCTCGCTGCGTAATAATGGCTATGCAGTCGACGCAGTGAGCGACGGTGTGGCCGCAGACTCGGCCTTGATCGCCCAAGAGTTTGACCTGCTGATTCTGGACATCGGCTTACCAAAGATGTCGGGACATGATGTGCTGAGTCGCTTGCGCGCGCGCAATTCACGCCTGCCCGTTCTGATCCTGACTGCTGCTGACAGCATTGAGCAGCGCGTCAAAGGTCTGGATCTGGGCGCGGATGACTATATGGCAAAACCATTTTCCCTCTCCGAGCTCGAGGCACGCGTTCGCGCACTGGCGCGCCGCGGCGCCGGTGGTGGCGCCACCATTCTTCGCCATGGGCGTTTGGTATTTGATCAGACCGGACGTGTTGCGTTAGTCGATGACCAGACACTCGAGCTGTCCGCACGCGAAGTCAGCCTGCTTGAAATATTGCTCACCCGCAGTGGTCGCATGGTGAGTAAAAATCAGATTGTTGATCATCTTTGCGAATGGGGCGAGGAAGTCAGCTCCAACGCCATCGAGGTCTACGTTCATCGTCTGCGCAAAAAAATCGAACCCAGCGGCGTCAAAATAGCAACAGTCAGAGGTCTGGGCTATTGCCTTGAACGGGACACCAGTGCTCAGTCTAATTCGGCGTAAACAAAAGCCGAACTCCCCCAAGACCGCCAAAGATAAATCTTCCCGCGGTCCTGCGACCTCGGCGCTCAATCAGGAAGCACTCGAAATCACGCATGGCGGTGCCGAGGGGCCGAGTGCCGCACCACTCAGACGCTCGCTACTAGGTGAAATCCTCGATTGGATGCTTGCTCCACTATTTTTGCTTTGGCCCATGAGCGTAGCGATCACCTATGTGGTTGCACAGAATCTGGCGAATATCCCTTACGACCTGAGCCTGTCTAACGCGCTGCAAGTACTGGGGCAGCAGTTAGAGATTGAAAATGGACTAGTTACTTTAAAAATGTCCGCACCCGCGAGGCTTGCTCTGCGCACCCGTGAAAATGACGGAGTATTTTGGAAAGCGATTGGTCCACATGGTGAGTACCTCGGTGGAGATCGCGATCTGCCAACCCCGGATCACACCCCCATCCATGACAGCAACACTGTGTATTACCAGAACGAATCATTACGCGACTTTGAAATCCGCATCGCCTATACCTGGGTTGATCTCTCGCTTAGAGATACAGGCCCAGTGTTACTGGTCGCGGCAGAAAGTACCGACCGGCGCAAGCAACTTGCCAATGACATTATCAAAGGGGTCATCATGCCCCAGTTTTTTGTCCTGCCGATCGCCGTTCTGCTGATCTGGTTCGGTTTGTCGCGTGGCATATCCCCGATTAACGCGTTGCAAGGCAGACTCCGGGCGCGCAGGCCTGATGACCTGTCCCCGATCGACGAGAATGCGGCTCCGACAGAAATCAGTCCTCTCATCACGGCGATGAATGATCTGCTCAAACGCCTCTCAACCAACGTATTGACCCAAAGACGCTTTGTTGCCGATGCCGCCCATCAGCTCAAGACCCCTTTAGCGGGATTACGTACGCAAGCCGAACTCGCTATGCGAGAAGAGACGAGCGGCGAGACGCAAGCGAGTCTGAAACATATCGTGGCTGGAACCATCCGCGCGACACGATTGGTCAATCAGTTGCTCCTCATGGCGAATGCGGAAAACCCGGGCAGCGTGGGAATGGTAGATGTTGATCTGAATACTATCGCACGCGAACAAACGCTTGAGTGGGTCGATCAGGCAATCAGCATGGGAATTGACCTGGGTCTAGAGGCAGAAGACGATCCCATATTTGTGCGAGGTCAGCCACTCCTGCTTGCTGAAGTGCTCAATAACCTCATCGATAACGCACTACGTTATACGCCTGCGCCGGGTCAGGTAACCGTCACTGTTAAACGTCACCTGACGCAAATCATTCTTGCCGTAGAGGACACCGGCCCCGGTATCGCACCGGAAGAGCGTGAGCGCGTCTTTGACCGTTTTTATCGCGTGCTTGGCACACGCGCCGATGGCAGCGGGCTAGGCTTGGCGATTGTGCGCGAAATTGCTTTGCGTCACAACGCCACGATTCATGTCATGGATGCGCGCGGGGAACACAGCGCAAACACCGGAACATGCATCGAAATACGGTTCCCCATTCTAAATCTATAAAAAAACTATTCATAACACGCCTAAGTCATTAAACGCTTACGCGCGCGATGCTGGCGGGGAATCCTTGTCGCACAACACCACCAGATACCCAATCTATCCACACGTTGCCTGAATTGCTTCGCGTAGCATCGGCAAATCCCAAATCATTCATACTCACTCCTGCGGCAAGCGCTGCGTCGTGCGGTGTAATTTTGCCGTCAACGCGATGAGCTCTCGCACCAAGCTCAGTGTGGCCATAGCCATGCTCAATCGCAATCGCTCCAATAGCAACTCCATCGCGTACCATGGCAACACCGATAACCGAGCCACCAGGGGTAGTGATGCGCACAGCATCCCCGCTTTTTATACCGAGTCGAATGGCATCAATGCGGTTGATTGATACAGGGTTGTGCGGGTGAACCTGACGCAAGCGACTCACCGCGATGGACATCGAACTCATCAAATTAGACTTGTATGAAGTCAACAAAAAAGGGAACTGCTCGACAGTAAAACGCTCACGCATGGCTTGACCATCAGCAAGCCGTGTCGGATACCAGGTTGGGCAGCCACTGAACCGTTCACCAGTCATTGAGTGTCGGATTTTAGAAATTTCTTCACTCCAGATTTGCAGCGGCCTGACATGTGCTGCACGAATATGGTCATTTTCCCATGCAGCCGAAAGCTTTTCGAATCTGCCGCCACGGGTAAGAATCATTGCAACCTGACGCCATTCTTGAGGTTTTAATTTTTCCTGAAGCAGAGGTACATAGCGCTGCATACCGGTTACTTCGATGTCATCATCGCTTGCTGGGCCTATGGGTTTACCTGCTGCAAAAGCAATATTTGCGATACCGCGCAAATAAAAATCCTCCGCCGTATTCAGATCGTAAAGTGCGCCCTCTTTATCAGCAATCACGCCCTGACCAAAACCTGGCATATGTAAATTTTTAGCAACAGCAATTAAAAAAGATTCCAAATTGACAGGAACACCCGCACCCGTATCGGATACAGACGGAGTCACCACAGGGCAACGAACAGTGGAAGATTTAGCAACAACATCTGCCCAGGGGGCACCGACCCCCCAACTCTCGTACGTGACCGTATCAGGAACGATGTAATCAGCAAATGCGTTTGTTTCATTGATAAATGGATTCACTGAAATCGCAAGCGGCAATACCTTGGGATCACGCAATTGGTCTAAAGCAATATTTTTAAAACCTGCTATCGAATAAACAGGATTACTCATGTGATTGAGCCAGACTTTCACACGATAAGGATAGCCTGCGAGCCCCGAAGAAAGCATTTCACTGCTCAACGCATCTACAGCGGGATACCACGGCGCACGTGCCGGATATGGAGATTGCCCAGCGTCTTTCTTTCGACGAAACTCACTTGTATTTTCATATGGAAAACGATGTCGCGAGAGCGCTACGCCTTGTGCTTGAACTTTACCTGGAAAGTTTGCAAAGTTATAACGCGGTCCAGGTCCAAAAGGACCATACGGCCCTGCGTCAAGCACAAGCCCACCAGCCACGTTGAGATTGCCCACAAGCGTATTAAGCATCGCGATCGCATAAGCGGTATAAAAGCCTGAACCGTTCATCGTCCCACCATGCGCGTCCGCAATGGCATGCTTGCCATAACTTGTGAATTCATGCGCCATATCTTCGATCTCGTGACGAGCAATTCCGCAGAGGCTGGCATATTCATCCAGTGACTTGAGATTTGCTTCTGTCCGCAATCGCGTCAAGGCAGAGGTGACATGTAATGGTGTTTCTCCAACACCAGGCACATTAACTACCCGGTCAACAAATAATTCAGCGGATGACGCCACAGTATGCGGAGCAAATGAACCATCAGCTAACTGAACCACGAAAACATCGGGAATTTTTTCATCACCAATCCGTGGCCATCCCATATCTTGACCACGCAAACATGTGCCATATCGCGGATGATCTGCTTGAGCAATGATCAAGTGTGTTGCATTGGTCCACGACACTTCGCCAGCGATTTTCATGGCCTCGGGACCAGGCTGCGCTAAAGATTTATCGTCATACCTTTTATTTTCGATAATCCATTGAATTAATCCCATGGCAAGGGCTAAATCCGTCGCGGGTTTAACAGCAACCCAACGATTGCCAGAGCCTGCTGCAAAGCTAGAGGAGGTTGGCAAGACGGGGGAAACAACAATATATTTAAAGGTGTTTTCGTCCCGGGTACGTGCTTGGGCCAATTCGCGCCCCTGCCGCTGAAAGGGATTTCCAGATTGCGCAGGAGCCGCGCCGATAAAGAGTCCGAAACGTGCGCGCGACCAATCTGGTTTGCCATGGGGCTGACCAAACAGATCCCCTAGTGCAGCACCTGCGCCAACGCGAAATGTTTGACCGCAATACGAGCCA
Organism: uncultured beta proteobacterium; assembly: GCA_903865015.1. Lineage (GTDB taxonomy): Bacteria > Pseudomonadota > Gammaproteobacteria > Burkholderiales > Burkholderiaceae_B > Zwartia. The sequence goes on from CAIPID010000245.1 coordinate 7,244, forward strand.
TGATTGGCAACGTTTACTGTACCAAACGATTGTTGCGCAAATCGATTAATCAGTGGCGTACGTCCCTCGTTGGCCGCGTCGGTCACCAGCAATTGATTCGCGAGTGGTCCGTATTCAGGATTTTCAGGATCTATCAATGTCTTGTGGTCATAGATATCTCGCAAGCCATCTACATGCCCCTCTCCAAAGAGGTCTCCACCCTCACAGACTTCCTTGACCAGTTGCTCAAAAGAAATTGTTTCCCATTTCCCTGCCCCCCTTGCACCTACTCTTTTCAAAGGCTTGAGGACGCGATATGGGTTGGTTTGTTGCTCCTGCATAGCCGAACCTCGGGCGCATGACGTAGCACGGCCCTCCAAACCTGACTCCCCACCCAACATTGCATACACTTCACGCACAGGCATTTCCATCGAAGCTGGGTGCGTGGTTGCAAGAGGATGATAAGGATTGCCTGCAATGCGCAGAATACGATTAGATTTTGTATCAACGCGCACACGCACACCACACTGTGTCCAACAGCCTAGACAACTGGATGGGCTGACCGTTTGTCCAGGTTGTGTCGAAAGCACACCGGTCACTGGATCGATACGGAACTCTGGCGTGAGCGAGTTTCCGCGCGTCTGATGCGCAGTTGTGATGCCCGCAGTGCCTTTGACCAAGCCCTCAACGGCTTTGACAACCGTCTCACCATAACCTGCCGCAAAGGCGGCGAGACCACCTAAGGCAGCGCCCCCCTGAACGATCAGCTTGCGACGTGTAGTGATTTTTTCATCATGCTCTGATGAACTGTCGTTATCGTAACTTTTGCTCATGATTCTTAAATCCTGTTCACTATTTTTTTTCAAGCTAACCGTGCGTCACATCGTGCATGACCAGGAAAACGCTCAAGCAGAAACAACGCGATAGAAATGAGTGCGACGCACAAACCCAGTACACCTAGCATTCCCATCAGCCCGTCGCCTCCCCACGGCATTTGATAGATATATAGGCCGGCTCCATATTTTGGAACTCCTTGCACAGACATGAATATGATCCATCGAAAAATCCACGCTGTTGCGAGCATCATGACTGCTACAAGGGATGAATAGCCTGGGCGTAGTAAGAATCGCGCGTGGCGTACGACCAGTACAAAGATAGCCAGACCTGCCAATAAAGATCCAAGCAAACTGATCCGCCAGACAGGAAAAAGTTCGTACAGACGCAGTGCCGCTGTATAAGAAGGCTCTCCCCCAGTCATGCCACGCACGGCCCATACCAGCGCACTCATGACAAGCAGGGTCACAGCTAAAAGCCCTAGCCTGCGTATTAAATGGACCGGTGTCGCGCTTAACCCGCCTGATAACCAGCGCGTGACAAGCAGCACGGCTCCCATCGCAGCTAACCAACCTGTCAACGCAAAATTTATGGGTAGAAACACAGTATTCCAAAGTGGACGGGAACGAACAGCCATCACCTCTGAGCCGGTATAAACAAGAATACTGATCGCAGAAATCATCAACAGGACAGCCAAAACTCGCATGACAGTCAAATACCCAAGCCACCAAACTGAACAAAAGCCGATAACAAGCAAAACGAAAACAGGTAAAAGATAGGCACCAATAGACATCCAGGACCAAGGTGTGAAGTAAGCATAGAAATGCCAGAATCGACCTGGCTGATGTAAATCAGCCAGGAGCGATACGGGCGCTGCGATGGCGCTTGTTAGCAATACGATCATCACCGCCGGCATTAAGCGCCAGTTGGGTGAATCAGGTCGGATAAACAGTGCTAGTCCTGCCGCCGTCAGAGCTGCAGTGCATGCGATGCCAATGAGGAAAAAATACTGAACGGCCCAAGGCAACCACGCAGCCTCATAGGCGGGCGTCAGTAACTCAATAATTTGCATGAGATTGTCCTTTGAAATGGGCGGGATTAATGCGGGGCAAGCAAACGCACACCCGCTTGACCATCAATTCCATTCACAAACTCTTCTGGTAAACCTATGTAATACACATGAGGTGAAGTATTCATCGCAGGCTTGAGTACTTTGATCTTGTCCTGATGCGATGCAATCATGCGTGAGATGGTGCTCTCTTTGTTATTCAGATCACCGATCACCCTAGCCCCCCCCACACAACTTTCAACACACGCTGGCAACAAACCCACCGCTAAACGGTGTTCGCAGAAAGTGCACTTGTCTGCGGTCTGTGTTTCGTGATTAATAAATCGTGCGTCATACGGACAGGCCTGAACGCAATAGCCACAACCAACGCATCGCTCATTGTCGACCAATACGATTCCATCGGTGCGCTGAAATGTCGCCTGCACAGGACAAACGGGAACACAGGGTGGGTTGTCACAATGATTGCAAAGTCTTGGCAAACTGACCATTGCGGAAGGGACTGATTTGTCGGTTTGATCAATTTCATATTGGAGGACCGTCGTTCGAAACTGCCCGAGTGGCGGGAGATTTTCCATCGAACAGCTAACCGTGCAGGCCTGACATCCAATGCATTTACGCATATCCACAAGCATGCCGTAGCGCTTTCCCTGTTCGCCCGGACGACGCAGTGGCTGCGTGCCGATTCCAGCCTGGACAGGTGTAATCGGAATGACCGTGGCTGTTGCACTCAAACCAAGCAATCCTTTCAAGAATCCACGCTTTCCTGCCTGAAGGACCATGACTGATTCCGTTGCTTCGTCCATCACTTACCCCCAAATAACCAAATGCTGTAGTTATTAATTTATTACTGAAAGTAATAAATGACATTGACCTGTATCAATACTTAATGAATCAGAAAAGTCGGTAGCGCCAGGCTGACGGAGAGTTATCGCGCGTTTCGGTAAATAAAATTGACACAAATAAACTATATGCATTAATA
>CAIPID010000246.1 GCA_903865015.1 uncultured beta proteobacterium
GCCATATTCGCGGCATTGGCGTCACACTCTTTGTCAATTGGTTAGTCAAGCCGTTCTCAATGGCGTTTCTTGGCTGGTTGTTCATTCGGCATTTGTTTGCGGACATGTTGCCAGCCGAACAGCTCGACAGCTATATCGCGGGTTTGATACTTTTGTCAGCAGCGCCTTGCACTGCAATGGTATTTGTATGGAGCAGACTCACGGGCGGTGATCCACTCTTTACGCTCTCACAGGTCGCGCTCAACGATTCCATCATGGTGGTGGCTTTCGCACCACTCGTCGCCTTTTTGCTAGGCATTTCTGCCATCACCGTCCCATGGGATACGCTGGTCACCTCAGTTGTGTTGTACATCGTTGTGCCAGTTATTCTGGCTCAGTTATGGCGCAAGCTATTACTCAGTAAAGGTCAAATTGCATTTGATGCCGCAATGGAAAAGATCGGCCCATGGTCAATCGCAGCCTTACTCGCGACACTAGTACTTCTGTTTGCTTTTCAGGGCGAGGCCATTCTCAAGCAGCCATTAGTTATTGCTTTACTTGCCGTACCCATCCTAATTCAGGTGTTTTTTAATTCAGCTCTGGCTTACTGGCTGAATCGAGCGCTAGGTGAAAAACACAATATCGCATGCCCCTCCGCCCTCATCGGGGCATCGAACTTCTTTGAATTAGCGGTTGCAGCAGCGATCAGCCTGTTTGGTTTTCAGTCTGGCGCAGCGCTTGCGACCGTGGTGGGTGTGCTCATCGAAGTCCCGGTCATGCTCTTGGTTGTGTATATCGTTAACAACTCTAAACAATGGTATGCGAGAGGTTAATGAATATGAAATGGCTCGAGAATCCACCCCGCTTTCTTTTTTTCACTGGCAAGGGAGGCGTTGGCAAAACGTCCATATCCACCGCCACAGCCATTCAATTAGCCGACGCGGGAAAGCGCATACTGCTAGTCAGTACGGATGCGGCCTCCAACCTCGATGAAATGCTGGGTGTACAACTGAGCAACCATGCAGTGGTTGTGCCTGGCGTACCAGGCCTCGCGCTGATTAACATTGACCCGGACGACGCCGCCCGGGCATACCGGCAGCGCGTGATTGAACAAATGGGGCCAGCCGCGACAACTGAAGAGAAGGCTACGGTTCAAGAGCAATTATCAGGCGCATGCACAACAGAGATTGCTTCGTTTGATGAGTCCTCCTCTCTGCTGGCTGATGACGAAAATCATTATGACCATATTATTTTTGATACGGCTCCTAGTGGACATACGTTACGACTTTTGAGCTTGCCAAAAGCATGGAGCGGATTTCTTGCCGACAACGATCAGGGTGCATCCTGTCTGGGACCACACTCAGGTTTAAAGATGCAAGAGGTGAGATTTAATCAAGCGCTGGCAGTCTTGAGCAATCCCACCCTGACCTGCGTCGTATTAGTGGCACGCCCTGAGTCGAGCGCGCTGACTGAAGCCTACCGCACGAGCGAAGAATTAAAGGTATTGGGCCTGGCCAATCAGCGGCTGATTATTAATGGCGTGTTTCACGCGAGCGTTGCTGACGACCCTGTCGCCACAGCAATTCAAACACAGGCGCGCCAAGCGCTGGACAATATGCCTGCAGGCTTGAGCGCATTGCCTCAAGACGAGATTGCTCTCAGAGCGATTGATAACGTTGGATTGCCAGCATTGAGGAGTTTGCTCAGCGACTCTCAAACTGTTTTTCCCCACAACCCGCCAAACATCACAGTCGTTGACGCAAAAAAAATCAGTCAGTTAGTCGATGATTTAGCCAAACAAAATCATGGCTTGATTATGGTGATGGGTAAAGGCGGCGTTGGTAAGACCACCATCGCAGCAGCTCTGGCATTAGGTCTGGTAGAACGCGGCAAGGCTGTGCATCTCAGCACAACAGACCCCGCAGCACATTTAGAACAGACACTGAATGACCATGTTGTCGGTTTAACAGTCAGCCGTATAGATCCCAAGGTCGAAACACAAAAATACATCGACAAGGTTATGGATTCAAAAGGGGCTGCCCTCAATGAGGATGAGAAGGCGCTGTTATTAGAAGACTTGCAATCACCCTGCACCGAAGAGGTTGCGGTGTTTCACGCTTTTTCCCATATTGTGGCGCAAGCCCGCAGTGGTTTTGTTGTGCTCGATACCGCCCCAACCGGTCACTCCTTACTCCTGATGGATGCCGCGGGTGCTTACCATCGCCAAATGATCAGCACTTTTGAAAAACAAACAGGATCTGCAGTGAATGTGGTCACGCCACTCATGCGTCTGCAAGATTCAGACTACACAAAAATTATTCTGGTGACCTTGGCTGAGGTGACGCCGGTATCCCAGGCTGCAGCCCTGCAAGAGGATTTGAGGCGCGCAAAGATCGAGCCCTATGCCTGGATACTCAACCGCTCCATTTTGGCGGCAGACACCAGGGATCCGCTTTTGTTAGCCCGCCTGCAAGGCGAGGCTAAACAAATGGAGAGGATTCGCGCAGGCCTGTCTAGCAATTTGTTCGCCATTCCCTTTCAACCAGAGCCACCGGTCGGCCTTCAGGCGCTGCGCAAAATACTCATTCAATAAATTTCAGAAATTGAATTAAACAACAACCGTTTGTGCCTGGTCGGCTGCGCAGGCGCGGATATCGCCGAGCTGATAAACCGTTTCGCCTGCCAGTTTGAATGCTGTCATGATGGCATCCGCTTTAGCCGCTGGCACCACAACAACCATACCAATACCGCAATTAAAGACACGGTGCATTTCTGTATCGGCTACGCCACCTTCGCGCTGCATCCATGAAAACAACTCTGGCATGGTCCATGCATCGCGATGCAGGTGGGCTTGCAAGCCAGGCTGCAAGATACGTGGCACGTTATCAAGCAAACCACCGCCGGTGATATGCGCGAGTCCTTTGATGTCCGCACCAAACTCAGCCAGGATTGCCAAGACCGGTTTGACATACAGACGCGTAGGCGCCATCACCACGTCACCTAATGAGCGACCATGAAAATCCTGATCAGGACGGGCATTGGCACGTTGCAAAATCTTGCGCAGCAATGAAAAACCGTTTGAATGCGCGCCGCTCGATGCCAGGCCCAACACGACGTCGCCGGGGACAATCGATTTACCATCGATGAGTTTGGATTTTTCTGCGGCACCTACAGCAAAACCTGCGAGGTCATATTCACCGTCTGGGTACATGCCAGGCATTTCAGCGGTCTCGCCACCGATCAGGGCGCAGCCAGAGAGCTCACAGCCCTTGGCAATCCCGCCCACAACCTGCGCCGCCACATCGACAGACAGCTTGCCGCAAGCGAAATAATCCAGGAAAAACAGAGGCTCAGCACCCTGCACCAGAATATCGTTGACACTCATGGCGACCAGATCGATACCAACGGTGTCGTGGCGCTGCCAGTCAAAAGCCAGTTTGAGCTTGGTACCGACACCATCGGTACCAGACACGAGCACAGGCTCCTTGTAACGCTTAGGCACCTCAAACAGGGCCCCAAAACCGCCGATACCGGCCAGAACTCCCTCTCGCATCGTACGTGCGGCCAATGGTTTGATACGGTCGACCAGGGCATCGCCTGCGTCAATATCGACACCGGCGTCGCGGTAGGTCAGAGGAGCTTGTGATTGAGTCATAAGAAAAAGCCGTTGTTATGTGACAATTGCGGAGTTTTGTACGTAATTTTCCCTAATTTTACGATGAGTCGATGAATCGGCAGTTACTTCTTGAAATCATCCCCGCGCCAGAGCCTACTTTAGATAGCACTGTCATAGGGGAAAATGCCGCTGCGGTGAATGCTGCACGGGGCTTACAAGCCGGTCGCGCCCTCTATTTCTGGGGGCCGCCCGGGTCTGGGCGCAGCCATTTGCTGCGTGCCCTTGCACAACAGACACCGAGTATTTACCTGAATTCAGCATCAACACCTGAAATCATGATGTCGCTGGCGACCTCGAACGAACCGGACAGCCATAAACTGGTGGTGGTTGATGACATTCAGGATATGTCCGAAGATCAGCAGGCATGCGTATTTGCCCTGTACAATCGTTGGCGTGCCTGTGCGACGACCGAATCGGCATTTGCACTGGCCGTGACGGGTGATCGGGCACCGATGATGATGCCTCTGCGTGAGGATTTGCGCACACGCCTTGGATGGGATCTTGTTTTCCGACTCGAACCACTTTCGGATCGCGACAAATTTGCAGCACTCAAGACCTATGCCGAGGGCCAGGGCCTGCCTCTATCCTCAGAAGTCCTTGATTGGATGCTGATTCATTATTCGCGTGATATCCGTCAACTTTTTGCCCTGGTTGATGCACTAGACCAGTATTCGCTTTCTAAACACAGGACTGTGACCGTGCCACTCTTGCGCACGATGCTGACTGACCGTGATTTCTTGCAATCGACATGACAACCAGACGCCTGGCACTTTTTGATCTAGACCACACGCTTCTTCCACTGGATAGTGATTATCAATGGGCTGAGTATTTAGCGAAAACCGGCCGTGCCGGAGATCCGGAGATTGCTCTGCGTAAAAATCAAGAGCTCATGGATCGCTATAACGCTGGTGAATTAACCGCCGAGCAAGCAGCGGAATTCATGCTGGGATTATTAGCTGCACATCCGCCTCATTTGCTCGCCGCATGGCATGAAGATTTCATGCAACGCGTCATTCGCCCAGCAATGACCCAGCAAGCCATTGAACTGGTGCAACGTCACTTAGCTGCAGGCGATTTATGCGCTGTGGTCACGGCAACCAATAGTTTTGTTACGGCGCCGATCGCCCGCGCCTTTGGAGTACCAACACTGATCGCTACCGACCCAGAATACCTTGCTGGTCGATACACGGGAAAGATTCTCGGTACGCCAAGCTTTAAAGCTGGCAAAGTGACTCGTGTGAATCACTGGCTGTCTGGCTTGAATAAAAAACTGGCCGATTTTGAGGCGTCCTACTTTTATAGTGATTCGACCAACGACCTGCCCTTGCTTGAGGTGGTGACCCACCCTATCGTCACCAATCCGAGTCCCGGCTTGCACAGCATTGCCACAGAACGCAACTGGCCAATCATCAACTTGTTCACCAACACGGCAGACAACAAATCCTAATGATTACCGACACAATCAAACGCTTTGTTGGACAACTGTTCAATCCAAAAAAACAAGGCATCCAGCATATCGGCCGCGAAAAGCACGGCATCGATCGCCGCAATGTCTCACGCCATGCAATCAAAGTCTGCGAGGTTCTGCAACACGAGGGCTATCAAGCCTACATCGTGGGCGGTGCGGTACGTGACCTGATCGTCGGCCTGGAACCAAAAGATTTTGATGTGGCAACCAACGCTACCCCCGAACAGGTCCGTGCGTTGTTCAGACGTGCCCGCATTATTGGTCGCCGCTTTCAACTGGTCCACGTCGTGTTTGGCCAGGAAATTATCGAGACCTCGACCTTTCGCGCACCTGCTTCCGAGACACAGTCGACCGATGATCACGGCAGGATTCTGCGAGATAACGAATTCGGTACACATGAACAAGACGCCGTGCGTCGCGACTTTACGATTAACGCGTTGTACTACGACCCCACGAGCGAGCAAGTCATCGATTACCACCAGGGCGTGGATGATTTGAAAAAACGCGTTGTCCGTATGATCGGCGATCCAGCCACGCGCTATCGCGAAGATCCCGTGCGCATGCTGCGTGCCGTGAGATTTGCAGTCAAACTTAACGGCACGATCGATCCCGCTTCCAAAGAACCACTCTTATCAATGGCAGGCTTGATCACTAACGTCCCCTCCTCGCGGCTGTTTGATGAAATGCTCAAACTGCTGACCTGTGGTCACGCCATGGATTGCTTGCAGCAATTGCGTCAGGATGGGTTGCATCACGGCATGTTGCCCCTGCTAGATGTAGTGCTAGAGCAGCCAGGTGGCGAAGAATTCATCGAACTCGCGCTCGACCGCACCGATCACAGGGTACGCAGCGGCAAGACCGTCA
>CAIPID010000247.1 GCA_903865015.1 uncultured beta proteobacterium
AAGTTTCTGCAACTACTAAAGGTTCAGTACAACGGGTCAATGTGGTTACAGGAGGTTATGGTTATAGAACTGATTACTTAAGCGGGCGATATCGGAAAAGTTAAAAAAACGTTCATGCCCCGATGCATCGCACCATATCAGCGCGGGCTTATCGTGGCGTCGCGCTTGTTCATCGATGACATCGTGTCCAAAATTGAAATGAGTCGGCACGTCGAGCTTAAATTCGCTCGCGCACCGCTCATAGTTCAGCATGGGTAATAGCGTCATTGAGACGATGGTCAGTATTTAGACGATTGTCAGTATTTCTTTGACAGGTAAACGTGGCTTTTGTGGCCAGTTCCCCGCGGCTGGGTAACCTACTGCAACAAGCATTGCAGGAATGTCATTCGCCGATAAATTGAATTCTTTTGCAACGCCAGCGGGATCAAAACCAATCATGGGACCACTTACTAAACCCATACCTTGCGCAGCTAACATCAACGCCATGGAGCCAAGTGATGCGGAGCGAATAGCCTCGTCACGTTGGCGCTGGGGATTGCCTTCGTGGCCGCCTGCAGCCATTGCAACCCAGCTATCCGCCATTTCCTGTGGAACGATACCGGCATCGATTGATGGTTTGATGGCGTGCGCTAAACCTTTGTGCGCCTCGAGTGTGCCGCAAATGATGAATGTGACGGCTGCATCGGCGATTTTTTGCTGACCATAAGCGACTGCTTTCAGCCGCTCTTTAGCCGCTGGCGTATGCACGGCGATAAATTTCCAGTTTTGAAAATTGAACGCAGTCGGTGCGAGAGTCGCCAGCCGTGTGAGTTCTTCGATCTCGGCCGTACTGAGTGACTTGGTTGTATCAAACTGGTTTGCAGAGATGCGTTGTTCAAGCAGTGTAGTGATAGCGTTTTTCATGATATTTTTTTACTTGGAGAGTCAGGGTGAATTTAATTTGGCTTCAACAGAATCTGCGTGGTTGCGTTTTGAGTGCTTGGAGGCTCCCATGATCTGCTGTAGGTCCAGTGGATAAGTTGTTCTGTTGTACACGGAAAGGTAGGATCTAATTTAATAGACCACTGTTGAAAAATTGGCGCACCAGCCAGTAGCGGTTGCGGTTGAGAGTTGGTACTTATGGCACTGGGTAGTTCTTTAAAAATATAGCAACGTCGTTCACGCGTAAGCTGATCGAGCTCCCAGCGATAACCGGTTGTCGGATTCGAAGTGATCTCTGCAATCAAGGTCTGATTTAATCCGAGCGCAACGCTCTGGGTTTGATCGCGGACCAGTGTGCGATGAATGGTATTGACTTCAGTATTCGTATTTTCAATCACCGTGCTCGCGCAGCCAGCAAGCATAAACAAGCTCAGAATACAGAGGTGACCGTCGCGGCGTTTCATTTATTCAGAGCGCCATCGCAAGTAATTTCGCGCAATGTATTGCCTCGGTCTGAGCGCCATCCTTGATCTGGTGTCTGCAACTAGTGCCGTCTGCCACGACCACTGAACCATCAGGGCGATTGCGCACCGCAGGCAGCAGATTGAGTTCCGCCATCGCAACAGAAGTCTCATAGTGTTCGGTTTCGTAACCAAAGCTGCCAGCCATGCCGCAGCATGATGACTCGATGGTCGAGACCTTGAGCTCAGGTATCCAGCCAAGGACTGTCTGCACGGGAGTGAGTGCATCAAAGGCTTTTTGATGGCAGTGCCCATGCAACATGGCAACTTTAGTTTCAATAGGCTTAAGCGAGAGTGCGAGACGGCCCGCTTTATTTTCTTTCACCAGGAACTCTTCAAACAAGAGTGCGTGTTCGGAAAGTTGTTGTGCTTCTTGGCCGTAACCATATTGTAGAAATTCGTCACGTAGCGTCAGCAGACAAGAGGGTTCGAGTCCAACGATGTTGATGCCACGCTGGACATAAGGCATCAAGGCATCGAGCGTGCGACGTGCCTCGTTTTTAGCTTCGTCAACCAGACCTGCAGACAGAAATGTACGCCCACAACATAAGGGTCGCTCACCCGCGCGGGTATTGAAATGCACCGTGTAGCCAGCCGCCTCTAGTACGCGTTGGGCCGCTTGCGCATTATCGGCATCGATATAGTTATTGAACGTATCGACAAACAACAGTACTTCTTTTGTCGTGGCTTGCGCTGATGCAGCGTCATGGCCTTTTAAAAAAGGAGTCCTGAACACAGGTAAGGAACGCTGGCTCGCTAAGCCTAGGGTGCGCTTGGCCCAGCTGCCGAGTAGGGGTATTTTTTCTGCTGCGCTGAGCACTAACCCTATTTTGCTGGCCAAAGGTGCATACCTCGGCATGTAGGCGATCAAACGCTCGCGCGCTGAGATCCCGTGCTTAACCGCGTGCGCTGAACGTGCCTCGATTTTCATCTTGGCCATATCCACGCCTGTCGGGCAGTCGCGTTTGCAGCCTTTACAGGAAACACACAAATCCAGTACGTCTTTGACTTCCTTGCTCGCAAGGCCCTCAGTGCCCAGTTGGCCTGACAATGCGAGACGCAAGGTATTGGCGCGACCACGTGTGACGTGCTGTTCGTCTTTTGTCACGCGATAGCTCGGACACATGGTGCCCGCATCGAATTTTCTGCAGTGGCCGTTGTTATTACACATTTCAACTGCTGAGGCCAGGCCATTGCTTGCGTCCAGCCCTGTGCCTGGTTTTGTTTCGATGCCTGTCAACGGATCCCTCAGCACATTCCACGACGACCAGTCCAGTGCTGTGTGCAATTCTGGCACGGCATAACTAGGACCAAAGCGGAAATTGCTGCGATCATCCATTTTTGGTGGATTGATCATCTTGTCTGGGTTAAAGCGATTGTCTGGATCAAATAATTGTTTGATCTCAGTAAAGGCCTGATGAATTTTTGGCCCGTATTGCCACTGTACCCATTCACCACGGCAAAGGCCATCACCGTGCTCACCAGAAAACGCACCTTTATATTCACGCACCAGTGCGCTGGTTTTTTCGGCAATCTCGCGCATTTTGGTGGCACCATCGCGACGCATATCCAGGATTGGACGCACATGTAATGTACCTACGCTTGCATGGGCGTACCAGGTGCCCTCAGTCCCGTAGGCGTGGAATACTTCAGTCAGGCGACTGGTGTATTCGGCCAGATGTTCCAGTGGGACGGCGCAGTCCTCGACAAAGGAGACGGGTTTGCCATCGCCTTTCATACTCATCATGATGTTCAGGCCCGCTTTGCGAACATCCCATAATGACTTTTGCGCGGCAGCCTCTGGCATTTTGACTACGCATCCTGGCAGACCCAGGTCGGATAGTAATGTGTCAAGCTCGTCTAACTTTTGCACCAGCGCGGCATGATTTTCTCCCGCAAACTCCACGAGCAGAATCGCTGCAGGACTGCCTACGAGTGCTTTTTCGATAACCGGTCTGAACGCAGGGTTTTCCATCGCCAGGTCAATCATCGTGCGGTCCACCAGCTCGACCGCAGTGGGCTTGAGTTTGACCAGATATTGGGTGGTTTCCATCGCTTTATAAAAACTCTGGAAATTCACAACGCCTAATGTTTTGTGGACGGGTAGGGGGCAGAGTTTGAGGGTGATCTGGCGGCTGTAAGCGAGCGTGCCTTCCGAGCCAACCAAGAGGTGAGCAAGGTTTGCAACGCCATCATCGGTATACGCGCGTGGATTCTGACAATCAAATATATCGAGGTTGTAGCCTGCCACACGGCGCAGGACTTTAGGAATACGCTCCGCTAGTTCGCCGCGCTCACGGGTCGCAATGCTTTTGAGTTGTTCGAGGATGCCTTGCAGGCGTGTACCTGATGGAGCTTCATTCAAAGACCCAAAACGTGCTTGTGTCCCATCGGCGAGTACGGCGTCAATGGATACAACGTTATGCACCATGTTGCCGTATTCGATGGAGCGCGAACCACAGGAGTTATTTCCTGTCATGCCACCGATCGTGCACTGCGCGCTGGTTGACACGTCCACTGCAAACCATAAGCCATGCGGCTTGAGCCAGGCATTCAGGTGATCCAGCACGATGCCTGGTTCAACCGTGACGGTTTGTGCAACAGGATCAAAGTCGATCACATTACATAACCATTTACTGTTATCGATGATGAGTGCTTCACCAACTGTCTGGCCGCACTGACTTGTCCCCGCACCACGCGCGAGAATGGGGACGTGTTGATCGCGTGCGATGTCTAACGCGCGCAGCAGATCTGCCTGGTCGCGAGGGACGACTACGCCCGTTGGCATGATCTGATAGATCGATGCATCGGTCGAATAGCGTCCGCGGCTCGCTGCATCAAACAACACGTCACCGCGCAGTTCCTTATGCAACATTCTGGCCAGAGGTGATTGAGCCGAGGATGCCTGCGGGGTGAAATGCAAGGGTTTGAGGCCAGGTGCCAAGCGCGAGATGCTCATCGTTATGCTGAAAAATAATCCATGGCAGCCTGAACGCCACTGCCTGAAAGTTTGACACCAGAGAGTTTCAACCCCATCTCAACACCAGTCAGTGTCGCCATCAGTGTCAGGTCATTACTGTCGCCCAGGTGGCCGATACGGAACATGCGCCCTTTGAGTTTGCCTAAACCTGTGCCAAGTGACAGATCAAAACGTTTTTGAATGAGTTTGCGGATTTCGTCTGCATCGATACCCTCGGGTGTAATCACACCTGTCAGGATAGGTGAGTAGAGCGAGGCGTCCGCGCACTGGATCGGCAGTCCCCATGCGTTCACGGCAGCACGCACGCCTGCTGCCCAGCGCTGATGGCGGGCGAATACATTCTCCATGCCTTCTTCTTCAAACATGTCCAGAGCCTCTGACAGACCATAGAGCAAATTAGTGCTGGAGGTGGAAGGCCAGTAACCACCTTTGTTCATCTCGATGATTTCGTCCCAAGCCCAAAATGCGCGCGGCATTTTTGCTGTTTTGGATGCCTCAATTGCTTTGGGTGACACGGCATTAAAGGAAATACCTGGTGGTAACATCAATCCCTTTTGTGATCCACTAATTGAGACGTCAACACCCCATTCGTCATGGCGGTAGTCCGCGCTGCCAAGACCTGAAATGGTATCGACGAGCAGAAGAGCAGGGTGTTTGGCTGCATCAATGGCTTTGCGCACTGCAGCAATATCGGAAGTCACACCTGTGGACGTTTCGTTATGCACGACGCAGACAGCTTTAATGCTGTGGCTGGTGTCTTTTTTCAGTCGCTCAAGAATCAAATCCGCCTGAATGCCTTGGCGCCAGCCGGGAGCGTTGGGTAAAACGTTATCTGCGCCCTGGTAGCTTACGATTTCTGTTTTCAGGTCCATGCGGGTCGCGAGCTTATTCCAGAGCGCTGCAAAGTGACCCGTTTCAAACATGAGCACGTGATCACCGGGGCTCAGCGTGTTGACCAGAGCGGCTTCCCAGGCACCTGTGCCTGAGGCGGGGTAAATGATGACGGGGTCTTTGGTTTTAAAAACCTTTTGCATGCCAGCAATGACTTTCAGTCCGAGCGCACCAAACTCCGGACCACGATGATCGATCGTGGGGTAGCTGATGGCACGCAAAATTCGATCTGGCACGGGACTCGGACCAGGGATTTGCAGGAAGTGGCGTCCGGTTGGATGAAAGTCGAGCTTGATCATTTGTATTCCAGTCTGAGTAATCAAAGCAAATTACCACAAGAGCACACTACAATCCACCAGGTAGTTGTATGAATTTAAAAGAATGAACCTCTCCGGAGCGATTCATCAATCCGCGAGCGCAGAGCGCCTCGCGGCACAGGAGACAGGTGCATGGGATATTGCTTCAAAAAACTCGGGCTTATGCTTGTTTTAATGATCGGTTTATCTTCGATACAAGCCATCGCACAAAGCTATCCAAATCGACCAGTAAAAATCGTTGTCCCGTTCTCCGCTGGAGGACCTGCAGATAATTTTGGTCGTTTTATGGCGCAACGTTTGCAAGAAACATTCAAACAGCCATTTGTCATTGAAAATAAACCAGGTGCAGGCTCTGTCATTGGTACGGATTTTGTAGCGAAATCACCGGCTGATGGTTACACGCTGCTCATGATGTCAAACGCCCAGACGGTCAACGAGTCATTAATTCCAATCAAACCCTATAGTTTGCTGAAAGATTTTGTTGGTGTCGCACCGATCAATTACTCGGATTTGATTCTGGTGGTGAATCCTTCTGTCAAAGCAAGGTCAGTCGCAGATTTGATCGCTTTTGCTCGGGTTAACCCTGGCAAGCTCAATTACGCGTCTTCCGGTTCAGGCACGCCTTACCATATGGCAGGCGAGTTGTTTAAACAGATGGCGCAGGTCGATATGATTCATGTCCCTTACAAGAGCAGTTCTGGGGCACGTTCTGACATCCTTGGGGGGCAGGTTGACTTAATGTTTGATGCCGTCACAACGATGACGGATCTGGTTCGAGAAGGGAAGGTTGTCGGTTTGGCAACGACTGGCCTGACGCGTTCTGCTATTTTTCCAGCCATGGCGACGGTGGATGAGGTGGGGATCAAAGGTTTCGAGGCAACCGTCTGGGTTGGACTGGTGGCACCCAAAGGCGTGCCTCAGCCGGTGATTGATGAACTGAATACGGCAATCAGCAAAATTGTTTCCGATCCTGAGGTCAAGCTTATGTGGGCACAGAGAGGTGCTCAGCCACTCGTGATGTCCCCAGCTGATTTTGATCGCTATATCCAGATGGATGTGGCTAAGTGGGCCAAGATTGTCCAAATCTCTGGCGCAAAACCTGACTGACTTTAATCGAGAATAAGAATGAGTCTTTTTATATTGAGTGGCGGTGCTGCGGCTGGTGTTGTCAGTGGGTTGCAGTCTGAATTCGAGAAATCCTCTGGATGCCAGATCCACGCAACGTTTAATGCGGTTGGTGTCATGAGAGATCGTTTGGTGGCGGGTGACCCGTGCGATCTTGCCATTCTCACGCGTGCCTTGATCGATCAGCTGATGGACTCGGGCCATGTATTGCGTGGTACAGCTCAGTCACTGGGCATCATTAAAACAGGTATCGCTGTCCGCTCGGGCGATAGACATCCGGACGTTAGCTCTGGCAAGGCATTGATTGCCGCTCTCAGGCAAGCATCTGCGATTTTCAGTCCGGACACAGAAAAATCCACAGCAGGTATTCATTTTATGAACGTGCTCAAGTCATTAGGCATTGCGGATGAATTAAAAGATAAATTTCATACTTTTCCTAATGGTGCGCAAGCTATGCAGGCGATGGTCAAATCATCGTCACTGAATCCAATTGCGTGCACGCAGGTCACTGAAATTTTATATTCGTCAGGTATTGATCTGGTGGACGTATTGCCGAAAGAGTTTGAGCTGGTGACTGATTACACGCTAGGAATTTGCTCCGGGGCACACAATCCGGAATCCGCACGATTGTTTGCACAATTACTAACGGGCAGTGCTTCAGTCACCCTCAGAAAGCAGGGCGGCTTTGAAATACCATTGAACGAGGGATCGCTGGACTTAGCTTGAAAATTGATTAAACATACCCATATAAGCCATGCAAACTTCCACAAACTTGTTGTGGGCGGTTAACGCGGTGTTTAAGGAAAGCTGAACATGAATAGCCAGGAACGTGACGCATTAAGTATTTTTTTACAGCAATTGACGCAAGCGCCAGCGCCCCAGAAAGAGCCTGAGGCCGACGTCATGATTGCCAAGGCGATGACGGCTCAGCCCAATGCTGGCTATTTGTTGGTACAGCGTGCGATGCAGCTGGATTATGTGTTGCAGCAGTCGCAGGCTAAGGTCGCTGAGTTGCAGGCTGAACTTGACCGATCCAAAGCAGGGGCGCAAACCAGTTTTCTGGGTGATGCGCATGCCTGGGGACGTGGACCAGCAACAACCAGTGCTGCCGTGAATACGGCGCCTAATTCAGGCGTAAGGCCTGCTTCCCCGCAAATGCAATCTGCCGCACCGGTCGCCGCTGCACCTGCGCCCGTAACCGCTGCACCGGCTCCCTGGGGCTCGAGTGTGATGGGTTCGGTTGCCACGACTGCTGCTGGAGTGGTGGCAGGCTCATTTCTCTTTCAGGGTATTCAGAACTTGATGGGGAATCACAATCCCGGCGGTGGTTTTGGAGGCAGTGGTTTTGGCAACAATGCTGGATTCACGCCTCCAGCACCCGTGACAGTCAATGAGACCACGGTGAATAATTACTATACGAATGATCCCGCGACCGATCAAGGTGTCACATCAGGTGGTACATCGTATGCGGATGCCAGCGATAGTTTTGAGAGCGAGGATTTCGGTTCGGATGATAGCGACTTTGCATAATGATGATTAGATGATGACTAAAAAAACGCAGCGTTTTGGATTGTTGGCACCGTCTTCCAACTCAACACAAGAACCGGAGTTTGTGCGGGTTTTGCCATCGAATGTTGCGCTGCATTGCGCGCGACTCTCTCTTCGCACGATTGACCCCGAATCAACCGTGCGTATTGTTGCTGAGTTGGATTGCGAGGTTGGCAAACTCGCTGACGTGGCCGTCGATGCGATCGTGTTGTCGGCGACAGCACCTTCGACACGCATGGGTAAAGGCTACGACCAAGAGTTATGCCGGCGTATCGAACAGGTCAGCGGCAAACCGGCAACCACTGCGGCGACTGCCATGATGCAGGCTTTTGATGTGCTCGGTGTCAAAAAAATCGCTCTTGCGGCTCCCTGGGCTGCACAGACAAACGAGACGGTAGCGGCCTTTATCCAGGACAGCGGCGTTCAAGTTGTGAGTCAGCACGCGATGGGTATCGTGAGTAACCTTGAAGTTGGTTTACTCGACTCCCAAACAGCATATGCCCTTGGGCGGCAAGCTGACCGTGACGATGCCGATGCTATTTTTTTAGCATGCGGTAACTGGATGACAATGGATATCGTTGAGCAACTTGAACGCGACACGGGCAAGCCGGTGTTGACAACGAATGGTTGCGCGATTTGGGCGATGCTCAATATCCTGGGCGGGCTCGAATAAGTTTCCGGTTTTGGAACTTTGCTGGAACATCACTTTATAAATTTACGTTAAAAAATACAGTAACAAG
>CAIPID010000248.1 GCA_903865015.1 uncultured beta proteobacterium
CGATCAATGCATTGCTACCAGCCTTATTGACCACAACCACTGGCACACCCAGGATCTCGCTCATTTTGGGAGCAAAGATGCGCGCCACCATGTCGTTCGAGCCACCCGGAGGAAAGCCTACGACCATTGTGATCGACTTATTCGGATAATCTTGTGCGTGCGCAGTCGCCATTGATAGCAACCCCGCTGCAGTGCTGATTGCAAGGACCAGCAATGTCTTGATAAGTCTTTCAAACGCAAGCATTCGAACGTGTTTCATGATGAAATCCTAAGAGGAAGATCTATTCAGAAATGGGTGATACATCGAGTCGCATCGCGATACCTGCCAACGCTGGCGCATAGGCCGGATATCTCTTAACAACTAATGGGTCATGTCCTGGTATGACATGCTGCGGCGACTCAGCCAAAGAAACCAATCGTTCAAAGCCTTCGATCATGTCGCCCAAGTGGTACACCAGCGAAAAACAACGTTTCTTTTCAAAATGCTCGTAGTAATGACTCGCATCGGAGGCTAAAACAACCCAACCTCTGGCGGTATGCACACGTACGGCTTGCATCCCTGCCGTGTGTCCACCGATGTGGTGCAGACTGATACCAGGCGCAATCTCTGCATCACCCTTGTGAAAAATGACGCGATCTTTATAAACCAGTCGAATCATGCCCGCTACGTGATCGACTTCGTAGGCGCGGCTGAATCTGTCGCAACACATAAACCTGCCTGTCGCGAAAGCCATCTCATCATCCTGCAAATGAAATTTTGCATGAGGAAAATCATCGAAGGTACCGACATGGTCATTATGCAGATGGGTGATGACGATCTCATTCACATCTGCTACATCGATACCGAGCAACTTTAAGGCATCAACAGGCCTCCTGAGTAGCGTGCGATGACGCTTATCAGCCATATCCTGATTAAAGCCCGTATCCACCAACACCAGGCGCGAACCATCTCGGATCACCCAGATGTAGTAATCCATTGGCATCGGAACATCGTGCGGGTCTCCCCCCACGAAGTGATCGGGCCTTGCACCATTGCGCGTTGCGTATTTAAGTGCAATGACTTCGTACTGAGGCAAACCTGATGTTGTTGACATACGGAAACTCGCTTTTATTGCTTGGCGGTTAATTTCATTAATTCACCGACATTGGCGCAGTTTTCAATCGACTGAACCATGTCAGCGATCTCCGCTGCGCGCGCAGCACCTAAGACTGGCGTCACGAGGCTGTCAAATTTAGTGCGCAATTCGGCATCGCTCATGGAATTCTGGATTGAACCTTTTGGATAATCGACTTGTGAAACGTACTTGGAGCCATCCTCCATGATCATGGTCATCAGGCACGACACGCCACGTGGCAATGAATCATCAACCGTAATATTGACCAGATCTGTCAAACGGAGAATTTCCGCTTCGCCCAAACGCGCATTGTTGTACTGCGCAAACAAGGCTTGACCATCAAGTAACGCCACCGCAACAGAGTACGGCAGACTGACTTGCGCTTCGTGGTAAGTCTGGGGACGTTTGTTGAGATGATAGTGCGCCCAGTCCGGATGTCGCGCCATTTGTATAGACTTGATACGCGATAAATCTGGTGCGTGTTCGCGACGGATGTTTAATGCGCAATCGATCGCATTATGAATTGGACGCGCGCATGAGTAGGGCTTGAATTCGATATCCAACTGGTAAGGTTTATCGTAATCAGCCGTCAATTGGCTTGGATCGTTTTTATCCGTAAAAGCGGCCAGAAATCCACGCTCGCCTTCAAAAATCGTGGCAGCACCTGTAAAACCTAGTTGTGCCATCGTAGCTGCAGTCACACCGTTACGTGCAGCAGGTCCTGGATTAAAACGTTTCTGCATGGAAGGTCCATACATTTCCATCAAGCCCGAAGCGGACGCGCCTGCCATACCGAGGGCAGACACTATTTTTTCGACGGGTAATTTTTGCAAATATGCCGTGGCAATGGTTGCACCAAACACACCTGTTGTAGGTGTCGTGTGGTAACCGCGATTGCGCAAAGATGAATTCGCAGCTTTACTCAACCGCTCCATCATTTCGCAGCCCGCAGCCAGCGCCACCAGCAACTCACGCCCGCTCGCACCGAGTTGCTCGGCAGTCGCTAACGCAGCGGAGTAAACGGGTGGACTAAAGTGAAAAAGTGCAAGCACATCGATATCATCGAGTTCGACGCTGTGTGAAGAAATCGCATTTGCAAAAGCGGCCTGCATGGCAGGTACGCGCACATCACCACCGATCAGTGTGGATTCGGTGTGACCACCGGTAATCGCAGCGAATTTTCGAGCAACTTTGCCGCTCTCGGTCTGACTGCCTGAAATCGCAACACCAATGTAATCAAGCAGCAAACGCTTGACTGCTTTTTTTGAAGCCTCTGACAAACCTGCATAATTAAACTGGCTAAAGTGTGCGGCGACCTGGTCCGCGATGGTAGTACCTGTAGATGCGTGTTTCATATTGAGTTCTTTTAGTTAGTAATTTGAAAAATGGGAAATAGCGTTAAATAAAAAAATCAGCCAGCTCTTGGCGCCGCAAGGATTTTGAATAACTCCGACGTATTTTCGAGTTGATCAAGCTGATCGACGAGCTTGATCACCCGATCGATGTCAGAACCGGATAAGCACGACTCCACGACATTACGGAATTTGTAGACAACATCATCGACTGAGAGCGGATTTTCAGGGCTGCCTC
>CAIPID010000249.1 GCA_903865015.1 uncultured beta proteobacterium
CGGGTGAGCTGTTGTTCATGCAGTCCAATGGCGGGCTGGCTTCGCCAGAGGTTGTCGCAGCCAAACCAATTGTTTTGCTTGAATCTGGCCCGGCAGGGGGTGTAAGCGCTGCAGTACGCACCTCGGAGCAAGCGCGTCTGCCCGGTGTGTTACTCGGCGATATGGGGGGAACAACGTTTGATGTATCCCTGATTCGCGATGCACGCCCAGAGATCCGGACATCAGGTCTGCTTCACACGCATGCCGTGCGTGCTCCAACGATTGATATTGATTCGATCGGTGCCGGTGGAGGCTCGATCGCCTGGATCGATCATGGCGGTGGTGTACATATTGGTCCGCAAAGTGCTGGAGCGGATCCTGGTCCCGCGTGTTACGGCCGAGGTGGTACGCGTCCGACCGTGACGGATTGCAATCTGTTGCTCGGCTATGTCGATCCTGATTCGTTTCTTGGCGGTGAGTTCAAACTAGACGTGCAGTCTGCACAGACTGCCGTAGCCGAGCATCTGGCTAAACCACTTGGCGTGTCGGTGCTAGAGGCTGCCTGGACCGTCAGAGTCGTGGCAAATGCGTTGATGGCGCAAGCGATGCGCCTGATGACCGTTGAGCGCGGGTTTGATCCGAGAGAGCTTGCTTACATGTGCTATGGCGGAGCAGGCCCGGTCCATGCGATCGATCTGGCGCAGGAATTAGAAATCAGTGAGGTCATCGTTCCTCCTTTGCCGGGCTTGTTCAGCGCTTTTGGCATGATTGTGGCCGATCGTTTGTTTGATGGTCAAACCGCTGTCGAAACGGAGCTTGAGGCAATTGAGCTTAACCGTGTCATTGCGCTGTGTGAGGATCTCAGACAGCAAGCCCTCAAGAGTTTTGGGGCAGAATACGATGCAAAAGATGTGACGTGTGTGTTTCGGGCTGATTGCCGTTATACCGGTCAGCCTGCCGCCATTTCAGTGGATATCGATGTGGCTCAGTTCAATGCAGCAAACAGTGCTGCACTGGTCGAGTCAATCCGCGCTGGGTTCGAGTCGAGTCATAAAAGAATGTGGAATTTCATTAAGCCGGACCAACCGATTGTGCTTGTGAATTTACGTGTGCAGGCCAAAGTGCAGTCCGGCTGGCGAGGCATCGTACGTCAGTCGGGCGAGGTGGTGTCCACTGCAGCTGCAGCAACAGCCTCGGCACAATCTGGCCGTACCCGCCAAGTCTATATTGATGGCCGTATGCAAGCGTTACCCACCTATCAGCGTACACAGCTCGTAGCGGACTCTGTCATAACCGGTCCCGCCATCATTGAAGAACAAAGTAGTTGCATCATTTTTAAAGCGGGTCAGACAGCCCGTATCGATGCGATCGGCAATCTGCGCATCGCGCTCTAGGAAAATCATGGAAACTATTGTGTATGAAATTTTGCGCAATTCGCTCTATGCGATTGCGCGGGAAATGAAAATTGCCATGATGCGAACGGCTGCGAGCCCCATCATGCACTTGGGTGCGGATGCCTCTGCCGCGGTGTTTGATGCCAAGATGCAACTCGTCGCGCAAGGCAACGATATTCCAACGATGCTCGGCTCGGCAGTCATCTCCACTAAAGTTTCGGTCGAGGCAATCGGCCGCGAGAATCTGCGTCCCGGTGATGTGATCATCAGTAATGATGCATACCTCGGAGGGGGAAATCACCAACCAGATATCCAGATCACACGTCCCGTATTTTTTGAAAATGAAATCGTCGCGTTTGTGATGACACGCGGTCACTGGAATGACATCGGTGGACAGGCACCAGGTAGTTACGCGCTCAATACCTGGGATATTTATGGCGAAGGTATTCGTATTCCGCCTGTATTGCTCTATCGCAATGATGAGATCGTGCGTGATGTGCAAAATATGATTGTCCAGAATACACGTGATCCGGAAGGCCGCTTGCTTGATATACAGGCCCAGTATGCCGGTACCTACGTGGGCGATCAGCGGATTATTTCTCTGGTTAAAAAGTATGGCGCAGATGCCCTGCGCGATGCGATGGAAAGATCCTTGAATCACTCCGAGACACTGATGCGCGAGGCGATTCGTGGCATACCGGACGGTGTGTACGAGGCTGAAGATTTTGTTGAGGGCGTGCAAGCCACTGGCTGGTCGGGCGATCGCATCACAATTAAAGTTAAAGTGATCGTCAAGGACGATCAGATCCATTTTGATTACAACGGCACAGGCAAGCAGGCGCGTGGAGGGATTAATTGTCCGCTGGCCGTGACCTGCAACAGTACCTGGTTTACGGTGAAGGCCTTAACCGATGTGTCGATCCCAATTAATCAGGGGTGTTACCGCCCCATTACGATTGACGCTCCAGTTGGCTCGATCGTGAACTGTACCTTTCCCGCCTCGGTGGTAAGTGGCAATACCGAGACTTCGCCGCGTGTCATAGACTTATGTCTCAAAGCCTTGTCGCAAGCAGTCCCGGAGCGCGTGATCGGTCAGAGTAATTGCGCTGCGTGTTCGGGGGTCTTTGGTGGCCGCGATCCTGATGAAAATCGTGTGCGCAGAACTGGTAAAGAATTCATCAGTCTGGTTGAGCCGCATGGAGGTGGCATGGGCGCGCGCGCGACGCGCGATGGTGTCAATGGGATTCGTGTGTATGTCGGTAATGCAGGCGCGTTGCCGATAGAGTTCATCGAGCAAACTATGCCGATCATGGTTGAGGGCTGGGAGCTGATTGCCGATAGCGGTGGTGCAGGTAAATGGCGTGGTGGTTTGACTGCGCGACGGACTTATCGGGTAGGGTTTGATGAGGCAACCGTGACGGTGGCGGGAGAGCGGGGCGAAGCCGCACCCGAGGGGTATTTTGGTGGACTGGCCGGAGGCTTGTTTGAGTGTCAGATTATCAGTCCTGATGGGACGACACAGAAAATGCCGAGTAAGGGCGCAACAGCGATTGTGCATCGCGGCGATCGCGTCTTGCTACAGCCTGCAGGTAGCGGTGGCTATGGTGATCCGGCCCAGCGTCCTGTTGAATTAATCGAAGCGGATTTGCTGGACGGCTACATTACTGCTCAAGCCGCGCGTGAGCAGTATGGCTATAAAGGATCGGTTAAATGAGTCGGCCTCTACCACTTGCTGGCGTCTGCGTAGTTGAGATCGGCCATAGCCTGGCGGC
The DNA here is from genome assembly GCA_903865015.1 of uncultured beta proteobacterium. Taxonomy (GTDB): domain Bacteria; phylum Pseudomonadota; class Gammaproteobacteria; order Burkholderiales; family Burkholderiaceae_B; genus Zwartia. The sequence goes on from CAIPID010000249.1 coordinate 3,146, forward strand.
ACCCTATGCAGGCCAGATATTTGCGCATCTGGGTGCGCGAGTCATCAAGATTGAAAACTCCACGACTGGCGACTATGCACGCGGCTGGGGGCCACCGTTTATCGAAGGTGACGCGGCATTGTTCCATGCGATGAATCACGGCAAACAAAGTATTCAGGCGGATTTGAGTGATGACGTTTGTATTCAAAGAATCAGGTCGCTCATCATTGAACAAGCCGATGTCGTGATTCAGAACCTCAAGCCTGGTAGTCTTGAGCGAAATGGATTAGGTGCCCAAGCGTTAACGCAGGCTAAGCCTTCGCTGATCTATTGCAACCTGGGCGCTTTTGGTGCTGTAGGTCCTTTGCGCGACAAACCAGGTTATGACCCTTTGGCACAGGCTTACAGCGGGATTATGAGCGTGTTGGGCAATGAAGGGGATGCAATGAGCAGGGTGCCCGTTTCATTGAATGATATGGGTACGGGTATGTGGACCGTGATTGGTGTGCTTTCTGCCTTGCGTTCAAGAGATGCGGACCCGGAGAGAAAAGGTCAGATTGTGGATGTTTCCTTGTATGAGACCGCACTGGCCTGGATGACTGTACCTCTATCGGATAATCTTGCAGGGGCTGCGTTGCCTGCGCGAAATGGATCCGGTAGTCCGAATATCGTTCCCTATCAGGTCTTTTCATGCGCGGATGGCGACATTCTTGTGGCTGCGGGTAATGACGTCTTGTACGCCAAGCTGTGCCACGCAATGGATTTACCTGCCCTGGCAAAAGATCCACAGTTCATCACGAATGGTGGTCGCGTCGAGCATCGCGTGGCGCTGATCGAGATCCTCCAGCGGCGATTTAAAGCTTTGAATTCCGAGCAGTGGTTAAGCATGCTCGAGGCGGTTTCGATTCCTTGCGGACCGATTCAGACCGTGGATCGCGTGATTGCCAATCCTCAAACCAAGGCGCTGGATATCTTGCGCACCACGCCGGACGGCAAGGCAACCACGGTTGCGTTGCCGATTTCCTTTGGCGGACAACGGCCACCTCTTCCAGGCAATACGCCGAGACTGGGTGAACATAATTATTTATTGGAGAAATAATGGCAGCTCCCCGGATCGACCTTGCGCAACCCTACGAAACACTCGCCTTATCGTCACCCTTTGAGGGTTTGCTGGTTGTACAACTCAACCGTCCGCATGTCGCCAATGCGCTCAACACCCAGATGGGCCACGATTTGATCGATGTGTTTGGCAAGCTCGAATCGTCGCCAGAACAATTTCGCTGTGCTGTCTTGACCGCGTCTGGTGAAAAGATTTTCTGTGGTGGCGCCGATCTGAAAGAACGCGACGGCATGACAGATGATGACTTCAATACGCAGCATTATTTATTCGAACGCATGGCACGCATTATTTACGATTGTCCAATACCTACGATCGCATGTGTGAATGGTGCCGCTATTGCAGGCGGGCTGGAGCTGGCACTCGCATGTGATTTTATTATTGCAGCCGACCATGCACGATTTGGTTTTGCAGAGGTGAAACGCGGCATCATGCCGGGTGGCGGCGGGACACAGCAATTGCCGCGCGCCATCGGTGTGCGTCGGGCCAAGGAAATTATTTTTACGGGTGATATGTTTAACGCGGAAGAAGCCATGCGCTACGGCTTACTCAATCATGTTTATCCACAAGCGCAACTGCAGGAGCAGACCATGAGTCTGGTTCAACGTATCCTGGCCAATGCTCCCATCGCGGTCCGCCAAGCCAAGAAGTCAATCACTTTTGGCTTGCAGATGGACATGCGTACCGGTATGTACTTTGAAGTCGAGGCCTACAGTCGTTTAGTCGCGACGCAGGACCGGATGGAAGGTATCAAAGCTTTTAATGAAAAGCGCCCACCAAAATTTGTAGGAAGGTAGTTCAATCGTTCAACAATAGGGAAGGAGATAATCATGAAACATATAAAAAATATGCATGAACAAAAAAGACGTAGCCTGTTGCTCGGCCTCGCATTGACTGCCTCAATGGGTGCTGCGCCCTTTGTCGCGCAGGCTCAAACAGCCGCGGCATGGGTGCCCACCAAACCCATCAAGATGATTGTTCCTTATCCTCCTGGTGGTGGCTCTGATGTAATTACCCGGATCGTTGTCTCTGCGCTTGGTGACAAACTTGGTCAGCCAGTGATCATTGAAAACAAAGCGGGTGCGAATGGCTCGATCGCCACCGAGTTTGTTTTCAATGCCGAGCCTGATGGCTACACCCTGCTGATGTCCAGCGCCGATACATACTCCATGTATCCTGCTCTGTATCCTAATACCAAATTTGTATCTTCGCAGTTTGTGCCGATCGCGCCCGCAGCAGAAGTTAATTTTGTTCTCATGGGCCGTCCTGGCTTACCAGCCAAAACCTTGCCAGAGCTGATCGCCTTAGCTAAAAAACAAAAGCTGACATATTCAAGTTGGGGAAATGGGAGCGCAGGCCATATCGCCATGTCGCAGTTCTTGCTAGTGACTAAAACTGATATGTTGCATGTGCCATATCAGGGGGCAGCACCTGCTGCACAAGCTGCGATGGCGGATCAGGTGGATTTTGCGATGGTACCCGCGCCGATGGCGGGTGGATTTAAATCCAAGATGATTCCGTTTGGTGTGGCGTCTAAAAAGCGTATCGATCTGATCAAAGAGATCCCTACACTGACTGAGATCGGTGCAGAGGTTAGCGCACCATCGTGGGTTGGTATTCTCGCTCCTCCAAAGACCCCACAAAACGTCGTTGCGACGCTGGCTAAGGCCTTTATCGAAACGATGAACAATCCAGAGGTTGCCAAAAAGCTCAATGATGCGGGTCTCGTGCCGTTGTATGGTTCGACAAAAGAGTTCGCAGACTACATCACGAAGGATTATGCATTTTGGGGTAATCTGATC
>CAIPID010000250.1 GCA_903865015.1 uncultured beta proteobacterium
AGGCCCAGCAATCCGGGATCACCACGACCACGCCGCAGGACCTCAGGTACCGGTCCGGTTAAATCTATCACTGTCGTGGGGTCGAGCAGGCAAGGCCCTGCGTCGATAACGGCGCCGAGCACGTGCTGATAACGCTCGCGGATCAATTCGGGTTCGTTGAGCGGTTCTTCTTCGTTCTCGGGGATCAGGGTGGTTGATAGCAAGGGCGTATCCGCGGCCTCAAGCAAGGCGAGTGTCACCGGATGATCAGGCACACGGATACCGATGGTTTTGCGCGAAGGGTGTGAAACTCTGCGCGGGACCTCGCGTGAGGCCTCAAGAATAAAGGTCCAGGGGCCAGGCGTTGCGTGCTTAAGCAAGCGATATTGGGCGTTATCCACCTTGGCGAAATGACTGATCGCAGCCAGATCACGACACAACACGGTTAAGTGATGGCGCTCATCGAGCCCGCGCAGCCGACGAAGACCGTCAGCAGCGGCTTTATCGTCCAGCCTCGCTACAACGGCATAGCTGGAGTCTGTAGGCACCGCAACGAGCTTGCCGGCCTGTATGAGCTCGGCCGCCTGCTTGATCAATCGAGGCTGGGGGTTATCTGGATGAACGACAAATAGTTGTGACATACCGACACGATACAACGGAATGTTAGAATAGTGCCCGTTGTCGCCTTAGCTCAGCTGGATAGAGCAACGCCCTTCTAAGGCGTGGGTCACTGGTTCGACTCCAGTAGGCGGCACCACCCTACGAAAAATAACTAGTCAATGCATGTATTGCACGCACTGACTTGTTATTCACAAGATTATTACTGAGTCACTTTAGCGGCTTCGCGTAATTTTTTTACATACTCAAAACGCTGTTTCTGCGTGAGCATCTGACGCACTTCATTTTTTGCTTCGTCAAACGCTGGCACTTTGAAAGGACGCTTGTCTTCGAGTTTGATAATGTTCCAGCCAGCAGGAGTTTGAATAGGTGCGGCAACCAGATTGCCTTTGGTCAGATTGACCATCACATTAGAGATCGCGGGCAGGATCTGAGCTGGCAACACCCAGCCAACACTGCCGCCATCTTTTTTACTTGGGTCAATCGACACCTCAGCAGCTACTTTGGCAAAATTCTCGCCCTTACGTAAGCGTGCCAGAACAGCTTTTGCAGCGTCCTCGGTTGGCAGCACGATCAAGCCTATCTTGTATTGCTGCGCATCGCTCATCGAAGTCATCTGACGATCGAATTCAGCTTTAACCTCGGCATCAGCGATCGGATTGCGCTTCATCAAATCATTGAGCAATAACTCAACCATAAAGGTCTGGCGAACCTGCGCCCATTGCGCTTGTGCATCAGGCGTTTTATCCAGACCCAAACGAGCAGACTCCTGAGCCAAGACTTCGCGGTTGATCAACTCGTCCTTGATGACTTGACGCAATTCGGGTGAATCTTTCTGGCCTTGCGCAATATTGGCATTGACATTCTGGGTCAGCAACGCCTCAGGTATCGCAACACCATTGACACTCGCCATCGAATTCGCGGGTTTGGATTGTGCGAAAGACAGTGCGCAACTAGACATGAGCAGGGCCGCAACAAAAGCATGACTAATAGACCGTTTAATGATCATCTTGGAGAAAA
>CAIPID010000251.1 GCA_903865015.1 uncultured beta proteobacterium
AGCCCTCCATGACACCTTCTTTTTGCTGTGGAATTTCGGAGTGGATCACGCCTTTACCTGCGGTCATCCATTGAACATCACCGTTTTCCAGTAGGCCTTCGTTGCCCGCGCTGTCCCGATGCAGCATGCGGCCCGCAAGCATATACGTGATGGTCTCAAAGCCTCGGTGCGGGTGATCAGGAAAGCCCGCAATGTAATCGTCGGGCTTATCGCTACCAAAGGCATCGAGCATCAGGAAGGGATCTAATCGTTGCTGGAGGTTTTGCGTCAGCACGCGTGTGAGCTTGACGCCCGCGCCATCAGACGTAGCTTGACCTGTGATCAGACGCTCGACGGTTCGCGCGTGCTTAACTGTTTGCGTTTCAATTTTGGTTTGCATGTTTTGCTCCATGAAATGGGAGTGATTTCTTATAACTACACTTTAATAGCGAACAATATCTTTTTAAATACCCTTAAATGGATATAATTGTTCTGTAAATGGAACAATCTAAACAAATTTCCGCTATCGATCCAAATGATTTGCTGATCTTTGCGTATGTCGCAGAGCTGGGCGGGTTTAGCCGTGCAGCCGAAAAACTCTCATTGCCTAAGTCATCCGTTTCACGGCACATCGCAACCCTTGAGCAGCAGCTGGGTGAAAAGCTGCTCGTGCGCACCACACGTCGCCAAACTCTGACTGAATTTGGTGAGCAGTTGCTCGAGCATGCGCGTCAGGTTGTGCAGGAGGTTGAGTCCGTCAGCGCGCTGATAGAAAGGCGCCAGGCAACACCCTCGGGGCGGCTGCGTGTTTCGATGCCGAGCGATTTTGCCAATCTGCTGCTTGCCGATTCACTGGCAGCTTTTATTGCTATGTACCCCGGAATTCAACTTGAGCTGGATTTATCACCGAGACGTGTTGATCTGCTTGGAGAGGGGTTTGATCTGGTGGTGCGTGTCGGAAAATTACCTGATGATTCATTACTCATCGCTAAAAAGATCACAGAATTTGCCGTGGGACTCTACGCTTCGCCTAACTACCTGGCCGAACATGGTGAACCCAAGCATCCGGAGGATCTGACACAGCATCAGGCTATTCGCTTGTTACAAGGTAACGGTGAGCTAGCCGAGTGGTTGTTAATCCGAGGCGATGATCAATGGCGAGGTCTTGCACCGGGGCGTGCTAGTGCAAACTCTCCTGAGCTATTAATGCGCTTTGCTGTGGCAGGTGTGGGTATCACGGCTGTGCCGGAATATTTCGCCGCCGCTAATGTCCGCAGTGGATTGCTGCGACGCGTGCTCCCGGAATGGTGCATGCCGAGTCACACCGCCTGGGCGGTGTTCCATGACCGCAAACTCATGCCGGCTAAGACGCGGGTGTTCATTGATATGCTGCAAATCGCTTTGGTAGGGGTTTAGTGTCGATAAACCTATCCACGACGTGATCGCTATGCTACGGTTATTAAATATCGAAAATCAAGGAATGAGATGACTGCACACACCAAGGATGCGAGCGCATTACAGGCACCCAAAACAGTCTCATTCGCCGATGCCTTTTTATTCTGGCTTAAGCTTGGTTTCATCAGTTTCGGTGGGCCGGCCGGTCAAATCTCGATGATGCATCAGGAGTTAGTGGAGCGACGTCGCTGGATATCTGAGCGTCGTTTTTTGCATGCGCTCAATTATTGCATGGTGTTACCGGGCCCCGAGGCACAACAGTTGGCGACGTATATAGGCTGGATGCTGCATAAAACAAAGGGCGGAATTGTCGCGGGTGTTTTATTTGTATTGCCATCGTTGTTTCTTTTGATTGGTTTGTCCTGGGTATACATCGCGTATGGAGAGATGCCATTGGTCGCAGGTTTGTTCTATGGTATAAAACCTGCGGTCACCGCCATTGTGGTGCAGGCTGCTCATCGTATTGGTTCGCGTGCGCTTAAAAATAACGCGTTGTGGGCAATAGCAGGCGCATCGTTTGTCGCAATCTTTGCGCTCGATCTGCCATTCCCTCTGATTGTGATTGGCGCAGCTGCCATTGGATATGTTGGCGGCCTGATCTCGCCCAATAAATTCAAAACAGGTGGCGGACACGGCAAATCTGATAAATCATACGGTGCTGCGCTGATTGATGACGATACACCGACGCCCGAGCACGCGCTCTTTCGTTGGTCTCGCCTGATACAAGTTTTGGTGGTTGGTGCATTGTTGTGGGTCGTCCCGATGGGACTGTTGGTCATGCAGTTTGGTTGGGATCACACGCTTACACAGATGGGTTGGTTTTTTACCAAGGCAGCATTGTTAACTTTTGGTGGTGCTTATGCCGTCTTGCCTTACGTGTATCAAGGCGCTGTCGAAAATTTTGGCTGGCTGACGGCCACGCAAATGATTGATGGACTAGCACTTGGCGAAACAACACCTGGTCCTTTGATTATGGTTGTAGCCTTTGTCGGTTTTGTCGGAGGCTACGTCAAAACAGTACTCGGTGCAGGGAGCCTTTTTCTTGCAGGTGCGGTTGCGGCCTGCATTGTGACGTGGTTCACATTCTTACCTTCTTTTATTTTTATTCTGGCGGGTGGCCCTTTGGTCGAGACGACACATAATGATTTGAAATTTACCGCACCCCTGACAGCTATTACCGCAGCCGTGGTGGGTGTGATTTTGAATTTAGCTCTTTTCTTTGGCTATCACGTTTTATGGCCACAAGGTTTTGCGGGCCAGTTTGATGTGGTTTCAGCGCTGATTGCCGTTGGAGCAGCTATTGCGTTGTTTAAATTTAAACGCAATGTGATTCATGTCATTGGCGCGTGTGCCCTAATCGGTCTGCTAGTGAGCTTTTACAAATAGTTTCACTTTAATTCTGGTGCCAAGATTGTTTCATCTGGATAATTTTAGGTATTTGTTTATTCAAGAGAATTAACGTGGAAGCCAGGATTTGTGTACTTGAGACGTTTGCAATTGAGACCCGTGACAGACTTGCACGTATTGAGACGAGACTCGATAGGTTTGTGACTAAGGAGTATCTGCATAAAGAGCTGTATTTAATGACTTGGAGAATACTTAGCGGGGGTGCGGTGATAGGCACTACGCTGGTTACAGTTGTTTACTGGATCGCAAGAAATGTTCACTAAAACCACTTGCCAATTACAACAACAGGAGTAAAGTGAAACTTACAGATTTCTATTTGTGAGACTGCTATGCACAAACTATTTACCCTGTTGTTAGTGATTACAACCTTGAGCCTGTCAGGTTGTGGATACAACACCTTTCAATCTACCGATGAGCAGATCACGGCCAGTTGGTCGGAAGTGCTGAATCAGTATCAACGTCGCTCTGATCTCATTCCAAATCTGGTCAGCACCGTAAAGGGTGAGTCTAATTTTGAGCAGGAGACGCTGCTTAAGGTTGTTGAGGCACGTGCGAAAGCCACGAGTATTCAGGCCACGCCTGAGCTTATAAATAATCCAGAGGCGTTCAAAAAATTCCAGGCTGCGCAAGGCGAGCTTTCAGGCGCGCTGAGCAGATTGCTGGTGGTCACTGAAAATTATCCAAACATTAAATCCAATCAGAGCTTTCAAGAGTTGCGCGCGCAACTCGAGGGCACCGAAAATCGTATTACGGTTGCTCGTAATCGTTATATCAAGGCGGTTCAGGAGTACAACGTAGCCGTGCGTTCATTCCCCTCAAATCTGACTGCAATGGTGCTCGGGTACAAACCTAAGCCTAATTTCTCGGTCGAGAATGAAAGGGAAATTTCCAAGCCCCCTGTGGTGAATTTTGACAAGGCTCCGGCTGGAGCAGGCAAGTGAAAACACTGCGCGATATGAGCCTCAAAGTGAGCTCGTATTCGGCACTAAGTGTGCTGAGCTTGGTGCGAGCGGGTCTATTGACCTGTCTTGTGATGGTTGCAGGACTCTGTCGTGCAGATATTGCCGTGCCGGCACTGACCGGCCATGTTGTTGATCTCACCGGTACATTTTCTGCTGAGCAGAAACAATCCCTGAGCCAGACCCTGGCTAGCTTCGAAGCGCGTAAAGGCAGCCAGTTGTCCGTATTAATTGTGCCGACGACGGCCCCAGAAAGCATCGAACAATTCGGCATCAAAGTTGCTGACAAGTGGAAGCTTGGTCGAAAAAAAATCGATGATGGCGTTATCTTGATCATTGCTAAAAATGACCATACCCTCCGTATTGAGGTTGGCTATGGACTCGAAGGCGCACTCACGGATGCACTGAGTAAACGCATCATTGATCAAACGATCGTGCCGCGTTTTAAGGAACAGGATTTCTATGGTGGCATCACACAGGGAGTTCAGCAAATTATTCGGGTTGTAGATGGGGAACAACTCCAGGCACCTGCAGCAAGCTCTGAATCGTTGATCGATCAGGGGATATCGCTTGCCCCAGTTCTTTTTGTAATCGTATTGATCGTCGGTGGCTTTTTCCGTAAGCTGATTGGAAGAGTACCTGCAGCGATAGCAACAGGAGGTTTGTCGGCTGTCGTAGCTTGGTTTGTTGTGGGCAGTTTCTTGCTTGCATTGCTGACCGGCGTCGTTGGCTTTTTCTTCGCTCTGTTACTTGGGGTGGTAGGGGGGCGCGGCCGGGGGGGCTACTACGGTGGCGGGCCAGGCTCAGGCGGCGGATCGTCCGGCAGTGGCGGATTTAGCGGCGGAGGCGGCGGTTTTGGTGGTGGTGGTGCCTCGGGCAGATGGTAGCCGAGACACCTTTTGAATTACTTAAATTTCGATTTTCGAGCCTAATTCAACAACACGGTTCGCAGGGATCTGAAAAAAGTCCGACGGTTTGGCGGCATTTTGATACATCCAGGCAAAAAGCCTTTCACGCCAAATCGCCATCCCGGGAATAGCTGAGGGGATGACTGTATCACGAGCCAGGAAAAAGGACGTCTCCATCAGATCGCATTGAATTTTGTGCTGTGAATCAAGCAGGTCCATGATCTTATTCATGTCTGGTGTTTCTTTAAAACCAAACATCGCACGCACCAGATAGAGCCCGCCACCCATCTCTTTCAGATTCAGGCGCTCCTCGTCTTTTATATATGGAACATCCCAGATGCTGATTTTAAGAAAGATGACGCGCTGATGTAGTACCTGATTATGTTTCAGGTTGTGCAACATCGCGACTGGAACATAATCAACGTGTGCAGTGAGGAATACTGCGGTGCCATGAACGCGGATAGGTTCGTGAGCCAGCAGCGATGTCACAAAGCCCTCCAGCGGGATGCCTTGTTCAATGGATCTGGCACGAAGGAGTTTGCGCCCTTGATACCAGGTAATGAGCAATAAGAAGCAAAACGCACCTAGCAATAATGGGAACCAGCCGCCTTCAGCGATTTTTAGGGCATTGGCGGCGAAAAACGCAAAATCAACAAACAGAAAAACACCGATGATCAAGGTAACGAGTAATGGATGCCATTTCCAGACGACACGCATGACGACTGCAGCCAGTAACGTGGTGATGACCATGGTTGTAGTCACTGCAATACCGTATGCGGCTGCCAGATTACCGGATTCTTTAAAAGCGACTACAACGGCGATCACAACAATCAGCAGCATCCAGTTGATGGTAGGGATGTAAATCTGACCAACCTCTTTTTCTGAGGTGTAGGCGATTTTCATGCGTGGGACAAAACCCAGCAAGATCGCCTGGCTAGTCATTGAGTAGGCGCCCGAGATCACGGCCTGTGATGCGATGACTGTTGCAAGCGCAGCCAATATCACGAGAATCAGCGTAAAGGACTCTGGCACCATCAGGAAAAATGGATTGGAAATGGCTTCTGGGTGCGACAGGAGCATCGCACCCTGCCCAAAATAGTTGATCAGCAGGCAAGGCATGGTGACAAAAAACCAGGCGTAACGAATCGGCTTGATACCGAAATGACCCATGTCAGCGTAGAGTGCCTCAGCGCCTGTGAGCACTAGAAATACCGCACCCAAAACGATAAATGCCTGCAGTGCATGCTCATACAGAAAACGGATGCCGTACATGGGGTTGACTGCCCCCAGGATGCTTGGGTTATCTATCAGGTTATAGATCCCCATCGCAGCAAGGACCAAAAACCAGATAGTCATCACAGGGCCAAAAAAGACGCCAACAACAGCGGTCCCCGATTTTTGAATGAAAAATAGCCCGACCAGAATCACAATGGTAATCGGGACCACATATTTTGTGAATTGAGGCGAAACGATCTGTAGTCCCTCTACTGCAGATAAAACCGAGATTGCAGGGGTAATGACTGCATCTCCATAAAACATGCATGCCCCAAATACGCCAAGCATCATGATCGAGAGCGCTCGTTTAGAGCCTGAGGGGGCTGTTCTGAGTGCCATGGCCATCAGGGCAAGGATTCCACCTTCGCCGTGGTTGTTGGCGCGCATCACGAACATCACGTATTTAAGTGATACGACTATCAAGAATGCCCAGAATACAAGCGAGATGACCCCAAACACTGCTTCTGTGGAAAACGGAATACCGTGTTCTGGACTAAAACATTCTTTTAGCGCATAGAGTGGGCTGGTGCCAATGTCTCCAAACACAACGCCCATCGCTGCAAGCGTCAGCGCCGGCATACTGCCTTTGTCGTGGTGATTGCCCGCGTCAAGGGTGATTGGGCGCAGGATGCTGGACTTTGAATATTCTGGATTACTGAGTGCCATGAAATACCTCGGTTCAAGGCTCACCATTCTACTCTTGGGCGAGCGAAACTCTTTTATTTTTCCTTTGTGTAAGATTTTTTGAGGAATATAGACAGTGTGAATCTGTCCTGGAGATACTTTAAAACACTAGTGGCCACCAGCCGCCGGATCCATTGAACGCGTGGGTTTGGGTGCAAGCCAGATGACAGACGCAGCAAACACAAAAGCGATCCCCATCGTCAACATGATTTGATTCGTGGCTAGCATAACGCTTTGACTGTTAATCATGAATTCGATGCTTTGCAGGGCTGCATCGCTGGTCATACCTGCGCTTTCAAGTCCCTGTCGCAGACTCTGATCCATATCGGTTAGGCCAACAAGCTCCGCACGGTTACGTGTTGTTTCATCTTCCCAGAATGTAGTAACAAGCGACGTTGCAATCGCGCCTGAAAGTGTTCTCAGGAAATTCATCAAACCAGCTGCAGAAGCGGTTTCTGCTGGCTCAACGCTCGCCAGAGCCAAACCTGTCGAAGGGACAAAGAAAAATGGCAGACCAATACCCATAGTTAATATAGGTATTGAAAGATCCCAATATGTCATGTCGGTCGTAGCAAAGCTGCGCCAAGTCGTGATGATCCCTAGCCAAAGCACACCAATAAACACAAGTTTGCGCGGATCCACTTTGCTCGATAATCCTGCAGCGATTGGTGCCACCATGATTGCCAGCACCCCAGACCAGGCAGTTGTCATGCCGGCTTGGGTGGAGGTGTAGCTCATAAAGCTCTGCAACCAGAGCGGGGTGAGCACGTTGGCTCCAAAAAATGCAGCGAAAGCCAGGCTGATTGTTAATACACTGATCGTAAAGCCCCGGTGTCTGAATACCCGTAAATCAACAATTGGATGTGCTGTATTTAATTCCCAGATCATGAAGGCTGCAAAGCCAATGATCGCAACGATAGCTAATCCAATGATGTAACTCGATGCAAACCAGTCTAGCTGTTTGCCTTCGTCGAGCATGATCTGTAAGGCGCCTACCCAGATGATCAGGAGCACAAGGCCGACAGTATCAATCGGATCCCTGAGGAGTATGTTTTCGTAACGTTTGAGTAACTGCCATGCAAAGAATGCGCAGGCCAGCGCGATCGGCATGTTGATATAAAAAATCCATGGCCAGGAGTATTCGTTGCAGAGATAGCCCCCAAGTATGGGGCCGACTACTGGTGCGACGAGTGTCGTCATCGCCCACAGGCCAATCGCTGCAGGTGCTTTTTCAGGCGGAAATATGCGAAGCAGCAGGGTTTGAGAAAGCGGCATGAGCGGACCGCCTGCTAAGCCCTGGCAGACGCGCGCCAAAACCAGCATGCCAAGCGAATTAGCGAATCCGCATAGGAGTGAAAATATTCCGAACAACGCCATCGAAGATGCAAACACCCGGACCGCGCCAAAGCGACTGGCCAGCCATCCCGTTAGCGGAACACTGATTGCTTCGGCAACCGCATAGGAGGTGATCACCCAGGTGCCCTGACTCATGGTTGCGCCCATTGAGCCGGCTATGTTTGGCACCGAGACGTTCGCGATGGTCATATCCAGTACGGCAATGAAGTTTGCCGCGGCCAGCAACATAGCCGCGACCCAAAGCATGCCACCTGTCAGATGCGTCTGACCGTTTGCGAGAGGTTGTGAATGTGTCACGTATGGATCCGCATTCAGTGATTGCTCGTATCAATTTTGACGGACATCGACAGTCCTACTTTGAGAGGGTTTTTCTCAAGCTCTGCAGGATCCAGACTGATTCTGACTGGTAAGCGCTGTACAACCTTGATCCAGTTGCCCGTTGCATTCTGTGCCGGGATTGCAGAGAAGGCTGCGCCTGAACCTCCAGCGATACCTTCGACTTTGCCGTGATAAACGACTGTGTCACCATATATATCTGCATAGATTGTGGCAGGCTGACCGACACGCACTTTCTCAAGTTGCACTTCTTTGAAATTTGCATCGACGTGCATATTCTGTATCGGCACAACTGTCATTAAGGGCATACCGGCCTGGACCCGTTGTCCAAGCTGAGCCTGACGTTTAGCGATGACGCCATCGATCGGAGCTCGGATCACGGTACGTTCAAGGTCCAGCTGCGCTTGTTCAAGTTTTGAACGGGCCAGAGCAACCTCAGGGTTATTTTCTTCATTTACGCCTGCGATGAGCACAGCATTTGCTTCTTTAGAGCCGAGCGTAGCACTGCGGTTGGCGCTTGCTTGCGCAACGGCCGCTTTGGCTGAGGTCAGGTTGGCTTTTGCGGATTCAAAGGCGTTTTTTGCACGCGTGAGCTCATCACCAGACACGGAACCGGAGGCTTTGAGGGCCTCTCGACGTGTCAAATCAATTTTGGCACGTTCAAAATCTGCCTCTGCGGAGCTGAGTTTTGCTGCAGCGCTTTTTTCTTCTGCATCACGCGCTGCAACTTGAGCGGTCAATCCAGTATCGTTCGCAACAAATGCTTTCACGCGTCTGGATGCTCGCCCAAGCTCAGCTTCTGCCTGTGCGACGGCAATTTTTGCATCTTTTGGATCAATGACAACGAGCACATCATTTTTCTTGACAGACTGCGTATCCTTGACGAGTACCTCACCAATCGTGCCTGAGATAGAAGGCGTGATTTGTGCAATTTCTACTGCTGCGTATGCGTTATCAGTCGAGACGAAGTGAGAACCATAAAAAATCCAGTAGGCTGTTGCGCTCAGCGCACCCAATGCAACGACTGACGCCAGTCCAGCTAAAAGTTTGGTGCGTCTTTGTTTTGCAGAAGGATCAGGTACCAAGGCTGCGCTTGATGAGTCAATATTTTCAGTCATGTTGGATTCCATTTTTATTCTGCGATTGCCGTATCGTTTTTGTATCCGCCACCTAGTGCTCGGGTCAGCGTAATATCAAGCGTGAAGGCACGCGATTGCAAATCAGTGAGCAAGCGCATGTTGTTGAGCATTGCGTCCTCGGCGGTTAACACTTCAAGGTAACTGGAGAGGCTACCTTCGTAGCGCTCGCGCGCAACGCGATAGGCATCTGTTGCGGCAGCAACGGCTTGCTCAATTTTTAAGAGTCTTGGAGAAAGGGATTTTTTACTTAACGCTGCATCCGCCACATCTTGTAATGCTTTCACAATGGTTTGGTTGTAATTGCCGACGGCTTCTTCGTATTGTGCTCTGGCGCCGCGCAGCTCCCCCGTTAATCTGCCACCTGTGAAAATTGGTAGGTAAATCGCTGGACCAACGCTACCGACTGTAGATCCGTTTTGTGTCAGTACGTTCAGACCAAGCGACTGAAAACCAATGAGTCCCATCAGATTGACGTTCGGATAGAAGTCCGCTTGTTTTTGATCAATGCGGCTTGCTTGTGCTTGCGCCTGAAGTCTGGTTGCAACAATATCAGGACGTCTGCCAAGCAAATTGGCACTTAACTCTTTAGGTAAACCAAAATCACGATTCAGTTTCAATTTTGGTTCTGTAATCGATAATCCACGATCAGGGCCTGCGCCCATTAATGCAGCGAGTCGGTTGCGCTGCAGTCCTATTTGCTCTTCGACAAGTAACAACAGTTGCTGTGCATCCGCCAGTCCAGCCTCAGCTTGTCGCACGCTCCCGAGGTTTTCCATGCCATTCTGATAGCGTTCGGTAAATAGTTCAGCAGTTTTTTTTCTGACCGTGACTGCTTGCTCGGAGGTCGCGCGCGTAGCAAATAGCCGGGCTAGTTCGCTATAGCTCAGGGCGACAGAGGTCGAGATCATGAGAGTTGCCTGAGCCTGATCCGCCTGCTTGGCTTGGAGCTCAGAGGTTGCCGCAGCAAGGCCTGCCCGATTTTTGCCCCAGAAATCTATTTCCCATTTCAGGTCAACAGCAGCCATTCCATAGTCATTCCATCCCTGAGGGGTGAAGGCGGCAGGGCTGAGATAGTTATAGCTTTGTTGTTGTTCGGTGACCGAAGCAGCGGCTCCGATTTGAGGTAAGAGTTTTGCTCCCGAGACTTGCGTGGACGCTTCGGCCTGACGCACTCGAGCAATCGCAATCGCCATATCGGGCGATGCACTGAGAGCTTCTTCGATCAGTGTGTCGAGCTGAGCATCACCATATTGTGTCCACCAGTTTGCTTCAGGCCAGGCGGTCGGTGTAGCGTTAAAGGATGCGGAGGTTTGATAGTCGCCGATGTTCTTTGGCGTTGAAAGATTTTGTTCGTCGGGTGGGATTTGTGCACAGGCCCCGAGTACTAAAGCGAGCAGACTGATAAAAAGCGTCCGGTTGCCCGAATATGACTTGGCCCGATTCTTGACGCTGGAGGGCATAATTAATCCTTAAATGTGCTGCTCGATACTATTTGCAAAGACTATCAATTTATCATGTCAGATAAGACTGATCGTTGCACAGGAGCTAGAGTATGGTGAATGATCGACCAAAGTATGGTGAATGATCGACCAAACCCGTGCAAAGACATAGAATCAATAACCCAGTCTGCCACCCGAGCGCGCCAGATAAAACCATTCCTGACCTGGTAGTGATTTCATGTTGGGAAATACAATTAGGCAGTCTTGTTCTGCCTTGATGATGGTGCCGTCGGCACGTGTGCCGATCAGTTCACCTTGCGCGATCGCATCAAAGCTTTTCCAGGGACCGGCAAACGTATCGTTTTCATGAAAACGATCGAAAACGGTATAGAGCCCGAGAACCTGAGGATCCTTTGCTGGAGACGGTGAAGGGCCTGCTATCAGCCCAGTCAGAATGAGAGTATTGATGATCGCCTGGTATGCGACCTCGCGGCCATTGATATCATCATGCTGGCCACACTCAAGCGTGATGGCCCAGCCGCCTTTGGATCGCATGTATTCGGTTGTACCGACGCCATACATTGGATCAATATCAACATTGTTTGCATCAAAGCGACCTGCCTCTACTTCAGTCTTGCGACGTTCAATACCCTTGGCGTAGGTGTCGAGCCATCCGTATACAAAGCGGTTGCACCCGAGGCGTTGCACAATGGATTCCTCAATCGCTGCTTGTGCAAAGGGCTCCAGTGGCCCTTGATTGTTTTGTGGACCAAATAACGCAAACGGCTGATCGCCGCTTTGAAACGTATGCAGATCGAGTAATCCATCGTGTTCGGCGAGAATCGGGCACAGCCAGTTCGCGATGTGGTCTTCGTATTGCTCTGGCATATCTACCGGCGCAAGTCGGCGATTCAGGTTGCGATCGCCGGCACGTCTTTGCAGGCGATAGGCTTTAGGATTGGTGACAGGGATAAGCGTCAATGCACCACCTTGCAGTTGAATCTCGCCCTGTTCGATTTGCTCGATGAGCCGCGCCATGGCAAAAGAGCCTGCGGTCTCATTGCCATGCACGGCTGCTGTGACCAGAATATGCGGCCCTGGCAGCGGGCTCTTAAAGCGCACGACCTGAAATGGTCTTTCCTGTGCAAGAGGAATGTGTTCGGGCAATGCAGTCAGCTTAGGGCTGGGGAGTGACATATTGTTAGCTCTGAAAGAATTAGCTATGAAAATTTTTAAATCGAATCATTTTTAGCACTTTATGCGCTAAACCGCGTTCAATTCTAACGCTTCAGCACGATCCGAACTTTATCCCCATCCATTGCGTTACCATTGCGCATCTTGAACGCGACTTGTTGTCGTTTCAATGGCTGTATTTTTTATTTCAATATGCTTAAACATCTGATCGCTTGTGCGCTTTCAATATTTACATTGACGGCTGCGCAAGCGGAAATTGCTCATATAACGCGCTATACCATTCTGCTTGATAACGGCACTGTCGCGGGCGAACAAATTGTCGAGCGTATCGGACAGGATCTCATCAAAGTTCATTTTGATTTTAAAGAAAATGGACGTGGTCCCACACTCGACGAAATCATTAAAATCGCACCTGATCAAACCCTGCTTGAATATCAAGTCACGGGTACTTCAGAGATGGGGGGCGCAGTGGATGAACGGTTTACCCGCAAAGGTAATCTGGCAGAGTGGAGCTCCAAATCTGAACGCGGTAGTAAACGCATAAGAGGCAAGGCTTTTTATTTACCTCTGGATTCATCCTGGGAAATTAACTCGCTGATGATATCGGCGCTGTCGAATTCCAGGCCAGCCTCTTTACCGCTGCTGCCTGAGGGCACGCTGGTGCAGCAGCGTCTGGACGAATTAGTGGTCACCAATAATGATCAAAGTCAGGTTGTGCAGCTTGTGATGCAAACCGGTATCGGCCTGAGCCCGCAGTTTTTCTGGGCTACGACGGATAGTGATAGTCATTTGTTTGCCGCGATTTTGCCGGGTAATTTTGCAGTTATCAAAGAAGGCTGGCAATCTAATCTCAATGAGTTGAAAAAAAGTCAGGAAGAAGCCTCAGCCAAAATTTTGGCTACACGCGCTGAGCAATTGCAGCATGCGATGCCGGGATTAACCGTGATTCGTAATGCGCGCGTATTTAACTCTGAAACCGCGAAGCTGAGTCCTCCCTCTGATGTGTATGTATTGAGAGATCGCATTACCGGAGTATTTCCGGCTGGGTTGAATCTGACCCCCGTTGATAACGAAATCAATGCTGCAGGACGGGTGTTGTTGCCAGGCCTCTTCGATATGCATGCACATGTCAATCGCTGGTCTGCGGCCTATCACTTAACTGCGGGGGTCACCTCTGTACGTGATTTGGGAAATTCTAATTCGACCCTGCAGCAAATGCTCGACGAAACCGCAGAGGGGCGCTTGCTCGCGCCGCGTCTGATCCCGGCAGGTTTTGTAGATGGCGACAGTCCTTTTGCCTCACACGATGGTTTTTCAATCACGGATTTAAGTGATATCAAACATGCCATCGACTGGTATGCCTTGCGTGGTTATTCTCAGTTAAAAATTTATAACTCTTTCCCGCGCGAACTGATTAACGAGGCCGTCTCTTACGCGCACAAGCGCGGCCTCAAAGTAAGTGGTCATATCCCCGCGTTTATGCGTGCAGATGATGCAATCGAAGAGGGGTTCGATGAGATTCATCATGTCAATCAGTTGATGCTTAATTTTCTGGTCAGCGACACAACGGATACGCGCACACTCGAGCGTTTTTATCTGCCGGCAGAGAAGGGGGGGGATATGAATTTAAATTCCCCAGAGGTTCAGAACTTTATCGACAAGCTGAAAAAAAACAATACGGTTGTCGACCCAACGCTCGCGACCTTTGACTTTATCAAGCAACGCGATGGAGAAGTCGCCGATCCTTACAAAGCGATCGCAGGCAACATGCCACCTGACATTATGCGCAGCTTTAAGACTGCTACGATGAAAATCCCGGATGATAAGACCGCCAAACGGTATGAGGCATCTTATAAAAAAATGATTGAATTTGTAGGCAAGCTTTATCGTGCGGGCGTGCCTATCGTGGCTGGCACGGATGGGTTGGCGGGATTTACACTGCATAGCGAACTTGCGCTCTATGTCAAAGCAGGATTAACTCCCTCGCAGGCTTTGCAGGTAGCGACGTATAACGGTGCGAAATTTACAAATACGCTGAATAACCGCGGCACCATTACCGCGGGAAAATTAGCTGATATGATTTTGGTAGATGGAGATCCCACCAAGAATATCGAAGATATTCGTAAAGTTGTCGCTGTGATTACCCAGGGTAAATTAATTTACCCCAACGAAATTAATCAAACGCTGGGCGTCAAACCTTTTGTGACCGGCTTACCCAAACTACGTAAACTCAATCCTTGAGTGCACACGCAGTTTGTTGACCTCAGGTAAAGCCCTTAAACGTCCATTCAGGACCGGATAATCTTTTCTAGCGCGTGGTCAGCATTCATGAGTTTGAATGCCGCATCGACTACTTTTTCGTCGAGTGAAATACCTGCATTTTCACGAATAACTTGCATCGCTGCATTGAGCCCCAGCGCAGCGCGATATGGACGATGCGTAGCCATTGCCTCAATTGTATCGGCGACCGCTAAAACTCTCGCGCCTTGGCAGATTTGCTCGCCGACCAGTTTGTCTGGATATCCTGAGCCATCCAGCCTTTCGTGATGCTGATGGATCATGTCAGCGATAGGCCAGGGGAAAGGCACATCTTTGAGAATTTGATAGCCTGCCTCGACATGACTACGCACGAGTTGCATTTCAAGGCTGTTGAGTGTTGAGGGCTTTGTCAGGATTTCCGAAGGCACTGCAATCTTTCCAATATCGTGTACGAGTCCAGCAAGATAAACGGATTGCTTTTGATCTTCCGACCATCCTAGTTCACCTGCGATAGCCGCAGCGATCATGGCGACCCGTTTTTGATGGCCGGCCGTGTAAGGGTCGCGCCATTCCATCGTTTTGGACATCGCTTCGATTGTGGCGCGCAGCGCATTACTGAGTGATTCTTCGGCACGGTCTTTTTTTTCAATGACTTCTTGTAGAAATTTCTGTTTTTTTAGCGCAGTCAGACCAAAACCAATTTCTTTCGCAAAATTTCCAAACAATAATTGTTCTGTATCCCCAAAGCTATGGGGGAGTCGTGAATAAACCAGTAGCGTGGCAATGGGTGTGTTGTCGCCATTGATAATCGGTACACCGATTAAAGAGCGGATGTTGGAGAGCCTGGCGCGCGCGCGCCAGGGTGCGTAACTCTCATCACTTTCTGTATCGTCGACTACAACGGGTTGATTGGTGCGTATGCATGTGCCACCGGGACCCTTGCCGATCGGTGTGTTTTCGTCCCAGCTGACGAAGATATTTTCCAGGTATTTTATTTCTGAACCGTAGCTGCCCAGAAACTTAACGGATTTCTGCGGGTCGTGTTCTGCAGTACCCACCCAAGCCAGTACATAAGGATCCTGCGATGCGATTGCTTTGCAAACATCTGTAATCAACTCTTGCTCGGACTTTGCGCGCGCTAGCGCAGTAATAGCCTCAGCGTGAGCCAATAAGGCCCAGCGGTGCATTTGAAATTCATTTTCTGGCTGTGTGGTAGTTTTCAAAATGTATTCTGTTTATCTAACTTCATTGCACTGTTTTGTTGATATCTATCGTTGCTTCAAATCCATACTGCTAGTTGGCCGTAATCTGTTCAGCTTACACCTAAATGCGTACTAAAAAAATGGTTGCTTTACTTCACATCAAACGAGCATCAATTAGTTATTTTTAATTGCTATAACTTGCTATTTAGCGCATGCTTGGCAGAATACCTTCGATAATGTTGTCGGTGGGAATTGGACGCAACGTGAAAGACGATATCGAAAAAATTTATGCAAAATTGATTGCTCTGGAGACGGAAGTGATCAATTTACGGCAGGGATATGTCATCGTGAATACACGTTATTCAGAGGCGCTGGGCTCTCTTAAACATTTAACGCACACTTCTTTAGAGGCGGCTAAACGCGCGGCTGTTGCAGCTGAAAAAGCCGCCTTTGCCGCTAAGTCCTGCGCGCGCGCGGCCTCTGCTGCCGCAGATGTGGTGATTATCGAGGCGGCTGAGGCTGCTGCTGAGGCGGCTGGCATGGCGGCTGAAGCTGCGATCGAGGCTGCAGCCGCAGCTTCGGCCTCAGCGTCAGCCGCTGCGGCCGCTGTTGCCCATCAGGCGGAGGAGTCGTTATTACAAGCTTCGGCCGAGGCTGCCGCAGCCACTAAAAGAGCCGCCGAGGCAGCTGCCGAGGCAGTGAGAATGTCAAACCTTGCCTCGGAATCCGTTCGTGTTGCCCGGCAAGCGCTGAGTAAAAAATACTAGGCTAGAATAGGAATCGTTATCGTTTAGAAAGAATGGTCTTTTCCGAATAATGGCTCCGCTTCAACACGCCCGCATTGGTCAGTCTTATCGCATCGCTGCCGTTCATCACTCAGCCGATATGCCTGACTGCGAGCGACAGTTAAACGAACTGGGTTTTATGCCCGGCGAGCAGATCGTTTTGTTGCGCCGTACGATGCCAGGAGCAGATCCTCTGGTTGTCAGGATCGGTTCTTCGACTTTTGCCCTGCGTGCAGCAGAGGCCGCTTGTATCGAGATCCTGTCTGAGACCGATCATGTCTGAATCACGTGTTTATCTTCATCCAACAGGTCCTTTGGTTGCCTTGGTTGGTAATCCGAATTGCGGTAAAACAGCGCTTTTTAATCGACTGACGGGTAGTCGCCAAAAAGTTGCCAATTACGCCGGCGTAACCGTAGAGCGCAAAGAGGGTCGACTCAGCACGCCAAAAGGTAAAATACT
>CAIPID010000252.1 GCA_903865015.1 uncultured beta proteobacterium
GTCAATCACCCTGAACGTGACAAGGTCTGGATTACCCGTCCTGGTGAAATCTACGATCATGTCTGTTCGCTGCCTGAAAGCACCATTGTGTAATTGGAGTTTGTATGGACTTACCTCAGCATCACCGGTATCCCTTTTCTCTGATTGATCAGCGTAAAGATTTCACATGGCCCGGTGGCAAGCGACTGGCTTTTTATGTTTGTTTCAATATTGAATATTTTGCCTTTGGTGCTGGGATGGGCTCTGACGTTGGCCTAGCTAACCCACAGCCCAATCATCGCAGTTACGCCTGGCGCGATTACGGTAATCGAGTGGGTCTGTCCCGCATGCTGGACCTGATGGATGAGTTGAACTTACCCGCATCGCACAACGTTAACTCTGTTTTGTACGATGTGCACCCTCAAATATTTGAACGTATCCGTAAACGTGGTGATGAGATCATTGGACACGGACGAACCAATTCTGAGCGTCAGTCAGGCATCTGGGAAGAAGATGAGGCGCGCTGGATTCAAGAGGCAACAGAAGCAATTCGAGTCAACGAAGGTAAACCGCCTAAGGGTTGGCTCGGCCCCTGGCTCTATGAGAGCAATACCACTCCGGACTTGCTCAAAGAGGCTGGCTACACCTACATGATGGACTGGGCGTGTGATGATCAGCCGATCTGGATGCAGACGCGTTCAGGAAAAATACTGAATGTTCCCTATCCAATTGAGGTCAATGATTCTCCTGCGATTGTGTTCAGAAACAAATCGGCAGAAGAGTTTGCGGACATGATTGTCGATCAGTTCGAAGAAATGCTGCTGCAAAGTACAAAGCAATCTCTCGTGTGTCCTGTTGCCTTACATACCTTTGTGGTCGGACAACCTTTCAGGTTGGGGCATTTGCGTCGTGCGCTCAAACATATCGTCGAACATCCGCGGCGTGATGAGGTCTGGTTTACGCGTCCTGGCGAGATCGCTGACTATTGTTATCAGTTGCCACCAGACACGCTTGCCTGATTAGCGCGGCATTGTTATGGCCGCTTCGTCACAGCCTTATCGCTAAAGCAGTATGCGACCGATTGCCATCGAAACACCGGCCTGGGCAGGTTCGACTACAGGAATACCGAGTTGGTCCTGAAGCCATTGACGATGCTCGGCCATTCCTGCGCAACCTAATACAACTACATCCGCCTGGTGTGCATCCCTGAGCTGGGTCCCGACACGTAGCAAACCTGCACGGGTGCGTGACGAATCTGATAGTTCAACGACTTCCATCCCAAGAGGCAATTCTGCAGCGAGCCTTTGAGTCACGCCCATTGCTCCAAACATCCGCATATGCCTGGGGATAGATTGGCGCAAAATCGCAATCACACCGAACTTATGTCCCAGCGTCATGGCTGTCAGCACACCACACTCGCTAATCCCCAGTACAGGTTTAGTTGTAGCTTCGCGCACAGCATGTAAACCGGGGTCGCTAAAGCAGGCTATAACAAAGGCAGCAGCCTCATCCCCGTGTTCAAGATCA
>CAIPID010000253.1 GCA_903865015.1 uncultured beta proteobacterium
CTTTCTCATCCGCACCGACAAGTTCACGGCCATCAAATTTGATTGATCCGCGAGCGATACGACCGTGAGGCTTAGGCAACAAACCCATGATTGAGAGCGATGTCACGCTTTTGCCGCAACCAGATTCGCCGACGATCGCGAGCGTGCGACCAGCCTGCACATCAAAGCTAATGCCATTGACGACGGATACATCGCCGTTATCACCGGAAAAAACCGTATTCAGATCCCTGACTTCTAATAGAGCTGTCATTTTTGTGCGCGTTTAGCGTGAAACTGTTCGATCGTGGCTTCGATCTGTGCTCGTTCGATGATACCGGATGGCCTGCCTCTGCCAGGCAAGCATGTCAAAAAGGGCTGAAACCGCTCAAGGCTAACGTTATACAGCCTGCGCAATTCAGCCAAGGGATCCTGATGATCATCCACCCGTAAATCAAGTTGCAAATAGTCCTCTGCATCGTGAATTTTTAAAGCAGCTGATTGCTTGCCACGCTTATCACCACCCGCCGCCTCGCCCGCCTCCATCGCGGCCAGCAATCGCTCGGCCATAGGACGCCCGCTCAACGATAAATAGGTATCTGCGGTCGCCTGAATAACCTCTGGACCTGCAAGCATATTGCCCGCAACGCTTAAGCCTTCGAAGCTTAAATGTCCGCACCAATCTATACACGCCGCTCCGGTGTGTGCGGCGGACGCACCACTATGAGGCAAGATATGCACTTGCCGTTGTTCTCTGCCTTCGTCACCAGCGATTAAGGTCGCAATTGTGCTGGCAGCGTTATGCCCTTGCGCAAGCAAATCCAATCCGGCAGGACCGTAAAGTGGATTCATCAAGGCCTGGGTAGACATCGCTCCCACACCCCTGCGCGAATGCACACACAAGGAACCCACAGCAAAAAATCGGCTGGCGATCGCCATACCGAAATGCCCTTGCTCATCACGCGCGAGTATTGACCACGTCATTCTTTATTCCTTTTTTCATCTTATCCCACTCAATGCTAAAACTAAGCACGACAAGACCTGAGCCATCAAGCAAAATCCATGCCAATCTAGTTGTTTAATTTAACCCCGCGCATACCTGCACGCTTGACTGCGTCAGCAACCAAACCCTCAGCAAGTATCTCTTTGGAGAATTGTGCAATGACAGGCAGCCCTATTGCGCGTCCTTTGGGTATACCGATTGCAATGCGCTCCAAGCCCCAGGCACCATCCAACACCTTTGTATCAGGAATTTTGTCTGCCAATTCAAACAAAATGCCTTTGTTGGTCGCGAACGCATCGATCTCACCAGACAACAGCATTTGTTCAGTTTCTTTCAGACTTTTGGTTGGAATCAGCGTCGCATTCTTAAGAATGGTTGGCAACACCGCTTGCGAAGTACTACCGCCTGACACACCGATTTTCATATAAGGATGATCGATTTCAGAAATGCTACGAATGTCACATTTCGGGCCAACCAGATATGACTGTTCGGAAAATATGGTTGGCTCTACAAAATCAAGAAACTCTGCCCTAACAGGCGTTGCATTTACAAATACAAAATCTATTTTTCCTTCCTTAGCTGCAGCAAGCACATCGCCATTTTTGGGAAAAATAATGGGCTCAAATGGGACGTTTAAATATTTAGCCAACGCACGTCCAATTTCAAAACCCATGCCCTTGTTTCCATCAGGGCCGTCAGATTGAATCAACGAGTCAGGACTACCTGGATAGAGGCCAACTCTTAACTTACCTGTGGGTGCGAGCGTTGCAGTCGCCTGAGCTATTTGCGCAGAGGTGAGTTTTTCTGCCGAAAAAGCATTGCCTGCACTGCCTAAAACAAAAACTTGTAATGCGATAATTAAAAATATCTTTGCAACGCGATTTAAGTACGACATCATCCTTGTCTCCTTCGGAAATTCACGTGCTTTATTTGATTAGTTTTTACAGCATGCACGTTGAATTGGATATTATGGCTGATGATACGCCAACATAACAGTGGAGCGGTGCCCTCTCATGCAACTACAAAATTTCATTAATACCATTGGTGACATCGGAGATCTGGCCGGAGTATTGATCATCGCGATTGGCTTTGCCTGGGGTGCGGTGCAGTTTCTGAGGGCGACGCTCAAGGGTGATGCGGATACTGGCTATGCCAGATTCAGAATGCAACTGGTCCGCGCCCTGTTATTGGGACTTGAGGTTCTTGTCGCGTCAGACATTATCCGTACAGTTGCGATCAGCCCCTCCATGGATAGCGTGGCGATCCTAGCTGCGATCGTACTCATCAGAACGTTTTTAAGCTGGTCACTAATCCTGGAAAGCGAAGGCCGTTGGCCCTGGCAATCGATCCGTAAAAACGCATCGACGGCAACGTCTACTTCAACTTAAGCGTTAAATTTTTCCATCATTTTTACCAATGCATACACAGACTGGTTCGCAGGGGTAGCGATGCCATACGCTCGCCCTTTTTTAACGACCAGTCCATTCAAAAAATCAATTTCTGTTGACTTCTTTCGCGCTATGTCCTGAGCGGTTGATGAACGCTGTGTCACCATAGTGTTGGCGATCATGTCATTGGCTTGGGTCGCCTCTTCTTTTGTAATGTTGATCTGCTCATGATGCGCGATTGCCAATACTTCATCCGCAAGCGTATCGATCAATTCTTTAACCGAATCAACCGACACCATCTTGCCGTATTCAATCTGACCTATAGCGGAGATGGCGTTGTAACTACAATTAACTAAAAACTTAAACCATAAGTCACGACGCACATCTTGAGATACTGGACAAGGAATACCAGCATGCGCGAACAGCGCTGAAATCTCATCAAGCATCTGCGTTTGGGCTGCATTGCTCTCTGGATCAGTAGACTCCCAAAGGCCAATGACTAACTCACCGCGGCCGTTGTGCTTGAGTCGACCCGGGCCCGCCATCAACGTTGCAACGTATACAACCGCAGGGAAAACAGGATTGCCCACGACACTACGAATGCGTTCGCAATTATCTACGCCGTTTTGCAAACTCAAGATGATAGTTTGAGGTTTTAAATACGGGCGGATCAATTCGATCGTTGTGAGCGTGTCAGGCGATTTAACGCAAAATAGAACTAAATCAGCATGCTTAATCGCATCAAGCTCAGCACTCGCATGCACAGCTACGAATTCCTGAAAAGTCATGCAGTCCATATGCAAGCCTTGCGCCTGAATGACGTTGACATGCTCGGGCCGCGCAACCAACGTCACATCGTGTCCAGCCCGGCTCAGCATACCGCCGAAATAGCAACCGACAGCGCCTGCACCCATGACAACAATTTTTTGTACTTTATTTTGCATGCTCATTTCACGCGTGATGAATTCTTTCAAACCAAGGGTAATTGTTATAGCTCGGAGAGATAGCGCTTCATTGTTTCTTCTTGGGTCTCGGAATTAATACCCGTCTGCGCGCCAATCATGTCATTCATCGTTGGCATGACACTACGCTCGATCCTACTCGACGAATCCCAGAGTTTGGAGCGCATGAATGCTTTGGCACAGTGCAGATAGGCTTGCTGTACATGCACTTTGATAACAAGTTTTGGAGGCTTGAGCTCTGAGGCGCAACGCTCTATATATTGCGTATCAGTATGCAAACTGGCAATACCATTCACACGCAAGGTCTCATCCATACCCGGGATGAGAAACAACATACCCACCTCTTTTGCACTCAAAATATTTTCCAGCGTATCCAGTCGATTATTGCCAGCAGAGTCTGGGATCAGTATGGTATTGTCATCCAGCACTTTTACAAAACCAGGCAGACCACCGCGCGGCGAGGCATCAAGCCTGCCTGCGTGATCGCCACTGCCAATCACGACGAAGGGCGACAGTGCAATAAACTGACGACAATGCACATCGAGCGAGGTCATCTCCTTTTTTAAGGCGCGCTCTTTTGCAGCACCATAGAGCGCCCGTAACTGATCGACGGATTCGATGTGCATGTTGATTAGTCCAGAGTCACGACGATTTTGCCAAAATGCTGATTCGCACGCATACGCACAAACGCGTCAGAAATCTGATCAAATTTAAAGGAGC